>CAILDT010000676.1 GCA_903833025.1 uncultured Bacteroidota bacterium
TCATTCTGAGTGCAACGAAGAATCTAAAAAAAACCAAATAAATAATAACTAACCTAAAAACCAAAAACAAAATGAAAACAATTACAAAAATTATTACTGTGCTGGCTATAGCCATAACAGTATGCCTGCCGAGGCAGGCGAAAGCGCAAAGCGGTGATAGCTGCGTAAATGCTAGAACAGTTAGAGGAACCTTTTTATTTATGCAAACATTGCACGACCAATGGTTTTCTTTTGTTTCAGCAAATGATACATTAGATATTACTTTGACAAATAAAAACTACGGAGCGTCTGATATTATACATAAAATTATTGTATGGCGAGCACCTTGTTCAAGTTTGGCTTTAGTAGGTAGTGATACAATAACTGCTACAAACGATAGTGTATTAACTTTATCGCTGACAGGGTTAAGTGTTGATAGCTTATATTATTTCCAGATTGTTAAAGGCGACAATACACATACCATTCAATTTGTATCTAAAATGGATTTTAAAAACGCATCTTATCCAGGGCTGATATGTGCAGATGATGAAGATTATTGCGACATTACTACTGATGGAGATTTTGAATATTATGATGCGTCTTTTAATAATGGTGCAGGAAATTTCACTGGTTTGACAGGTTTGAATCAGTTACATTTAGCTTGTCCTTGGGATAAACCTACTGACGGAACATCTGATTATTTTAATTTGAATGGGCATCTAGGACTTTTGGGAGGTAGTATGAGCTGGCAAGATCAGGCATTGATACCTCACAACACTTATGGAGCACAGAATTCTGTAAATAGCGATGGAACATCTGGTGGAAACGGATATGCAGGGTTTCACGCTTATAGTTATTATAGCAGTGTAAGTTATTATCCTAATACTCACGATTATATTTCAGAACCACTTGCTTGCAAAATGATAAGTGGAATAAATTATGATGTGTCGTTTATGGTTTCTTTATCCGATTATAGTCATTATGCAACAAACCATATAGGAATGTATTTATCTACTGACAACCCGAGTGGAGCAAATTATACAACGTCAACAGATGCAACTTATAGTGTTCACCTAGGTCAACTACAGTATACAGCAGGACCTACTGATGTGGTTCCCCAAATTCAAGAAGGTGATTATGGACTTACGACATCAGGTAATGTTGGATTTATTAATACGGGATGTACTGGAAATGACCTTAGTGATTTAGATGGTTGGGCAAAAATTTCAAAAATATATATAGCAAGTGGTAATGAAGCTTTTCTTACAATTGGCGATTTTGGTAATACAACTACAGGTACTGATTTGAACATCAACTACACTCATTGGGGAGATGATAGTTTTGTTGCTCCCGATCCTTATTATCAAACAAATTTTTCAAATAAATTCGCTTATTATTATGTTGACCAAGTATCTATAAAACCCAAAGCTCCTGTTTTAGTGTTTAGCGGTGAAAACCCACCACCTTGTATGTTTACAACAGGAACAGTATTAGCGTTTTCCTTTGATAATTATTCAAGTGCTGCTGGAGTAACTTATTCGGTTGATTTGGCAAACAGTGGTGATTATTCACTTTTTACCAATTCGTTTCCATTCACTCCTGGTGCGGGTAGTTTCACATTAACTTGGGCTGGCAGTGCACCACCCGACCACGAAATTACTATAATAATAACAATGAATATATGTAGATGTGCTGTTTCGGGGCAATATACTATTTTACCTTGTTGCCAAAATGCTGATGCAAGTTTGCAAGGAAGCCCAATTATTAATATAGGCACAGAAGGCAACAGTATGGATGGCGGAGGAACGAGCACTGTACATATTGCCAAAGCGTCTCAACTGCTTTCTAATTGCGGCACTGGGTTGCCAATGCCAGCTAATTGGGCTGGAACTGGACTTACGCCAACGATTACAGGAAAGACTTTTTCAATAAATGGAACGTTTACAGTTGATGTAGATTTGGATTTGGAGGAATGTGATATTTCGATGGGGCACGATGCAAAGATAGTTGTATTGGGTAATCCTGGGGCTGCAAGATTAGATGTTAATAATAGTCATTTACATTCCTGTACTCTTATGTGGAATGGAATTGAAGTGGATGGTGACAACGGAGGCAGTAATAAGGGAGAAATTCATACGAGTCTTTCAATTATAGAAGATGCTGACAGCGCTATTGTATCTATTAATGCTGCAAGATATGGAATAAATGATTGTATTTTTAATAAGAATTATTATGGATTAGTGGTAAATGGAAAAGATGTTTCGTCTGCTTATACTTTGGATAATTATTCGGTAACAAATACGGTTTTTACCTGCCGCGATATTTACCCGAGTTACCGAACATTTGTACCGACAGCAATTAGCAGCGAAGTAAGTGCTTTTATTTCTTATGAATATGGAACAGGAAATTATCCAGGGCATTACTGCGGTAGCAGTGGAGGTGGAGGTTATACTTCGTTGTACCCTTTTACAAGTGATTGTAAGTTCACCAACCTTTTACCACCTTTGGATACTAAAAGGTCGTTTACCGGAATAGAGGTAAGAAATGTAATTAATTCTAGTCCTATTGTATTGGGTGACCAAAGTTATGAAGGAAGTAGAAATACATTTGATTATTTGGATTATGGAATAAGAGCATTAAAAAGTAACGCTTTGGTTTACAACAATATTTTTATCAATATTTATAATATTGATAAAAAACCTACTTATGATTGTGCAGGTTTATTTGCTTGGGATTGGGTAAAACCCGGAAACCCGACATATAAATTAACCGTTGGAGATGACCCAACAGGATGCACCGTATTTGCACCAAATATGTTTTATAATTGCACTAACGGTGTATATAGCAGGGAATATAATAATTTTATAAATTATAATTATATGGACAATATTATTCACGATGGAGTACTTGTGGATAGGGGAGTTTCGATGACAAATGATATTAGAAAAAATAATATGTATGCAATGAATTACGGTATTGTAACGCAGGGCAGGGTTGATGGTAGTAGCTTAATACAGGATAATATTATTTATGTAACAGCACAGGTTGACCCTAGTGTTTTTCCGCCTGCTATATGGAGTTTTGGAATTGGCTCTTTTGATAATTACTATCATTCTGCTTCTATGACTATTGATGAAAACTATATTTATTTGGATGGCGTAGTAAGCGGAGGACACGGCACCCGACCTGCTTATGGTATATATGCACAAGCAACTAATGATGTGTACAACATTACGAATAATCAAATACACTTTGAAGACCCTGCAAGTTATTCGAATGTAACACCGTCAACGGGAATTGATTTGGAAGGAGATGACGGAGGAACAGGGACAGGGATAGTACAATACAATACCATTTGGGATGATACGGGAGTTTCTTCCACCACAAAACACGGCACTAATGATGATTTGTACGGAATAATGGTAGCGAACAGCACGGGTACACAAGTTTTTAATAATTCTGCTCGTTATATGGGTAGCGGAATAGCGGCTGTGGGTTCTTGTACTGGTAGTTTATTTGGTTGTAATTATCTTGAAAGTGCGAATGATGGATTTATGTTTTATTCTGCTGTTATTCCTAACCAAATTGGCACGGCAGGTACAGGAAATTGCTGGGCTATAAGCTGTACCGAAGGTGTTAGCACTTCTGCACCATACGATATAGATGGAACCGTTTCTGGCGGAAATGTAATATGGAATTATCAGGTAACTCCTCCGATTTATAATCCAGCTTCATCTGGTACAGCGTCAAATCAATTTACCTTTACAAGCGGCGCTACCGCTAATGCTTGCAGCGGGATAGGTAGTAACCATTCGCCTGTTGCTATGGTTTCGGCAGTTAACAAACGCGAAATGATGCTTGGAAAAATTGTAAGAGGAGAAAATGTGTATGATACGTTGAGTTCTCAATTCCTAATAAAAGATACTGTTTACGCTTTTAAGGTATTGAGCCAATACGATACACTAATGCACCTGAATACAACTGATGATACTACCTATCAACACTTTTATAGCTATACCCAAAACAGAAATACGGGTAAGTTTCAGGAGGTACAACATTTAATTGACACCATAAATGGTAACCTTGCTACTGCAAGTAGTATTAATAATGGAATAAATACAACTTGTACTATTGAAGAAAACAGAAAAACAATAAATACGTTGCGACTTACTAAATTAAGTTTTGAAAGAGATACCACTAACGGAGTGGGGGTACAATATAAATTCAGCCCTTCGGAAGTAAATCAATTAAGAAGTATTGCTTATCAGAAGCCATTGTTAGGTGGCAATGCTGTGTATGATGCGAGGATAATGTTATGGACAGAAGTACAAGATACTTTTTCAGTAGCTTTGTTTAGAGCTCCAATTCATAAAACAGAACTTAAAAAACAATCTAACTTTAAACTGTACCCTAATCCGAATACAGGTACAATGACTTTAGATTATAAGATTGAAGGAAATAACGAAGCCATTTTTAGTATATATGAAGCAACCGGAAGGTTAGTTAAACAACTTAATCTAAATTCAAGTTCTACGTCTGTAACTATTGATGCTATTGAGCTAAATGCGGGATTATATTATTACCTTATAAAGGAAGGTGATAAAAATGTGAAAGCTGAAAAGCTAATCATAATAAAAGAACACAAGAAATAATAACAACTCATTAGTCTGATTGCGCTAAAGAGTTTTTATTTATCTTATGAAAAGAGTTGTTTTAATATTATTGTTATTCTCATTCAAAGCTCAAGCGCAAAACCTTGTTCCCAACCCAAGTTTTGAAAATTACATTTCCTGTGATTCACTTAATAACGGAATTTGGTTACATAATTTTCCTCCTTGGGACAGACCTTCCAATGGTTCTTTCGACGGTTTTAACACTTGTTCAATTACCGCAAATTCTGGTGTCCCTTTTAATGTCAACGGCTGGCAGCAACCACATACAGGTAATGGATATGTTGGCGGAATGTTTGCAAATTGGATGAATAATTGGGAGTATTTACAAGTAGAGCTTGATGCTCCGTTAATAGCACAAGAATATTATTGTGCCAGTTTTTATATAAGTACGGCGGATAGAAATGGGTTGGCTTGTAATAACATCGGAATATATTTTTCGGACATCCATACTTTCGTTCCTAGTGGTTTATACTTAAATTTTACTCCTCAAATAAACGATACCAATGTAGTGAGTGATACCGCTAATTGGACAATAATATATGGGCAATACAGAGCCAACGGAGGAGAACGATATATAATATTAGGTGATTTCTTTCCAAATTCATTAACAGATACTATGCAATTACACGGTAATGGTACAGGAGATACTTATTATTACATAGACGATGTGAATGTGCATTGCTGTACGTGCGATAGTACAAGTCACTTGGGGGTGGGGGAGTTAAAAGAAGAAGATGGAATGAGTATATACCCAAACCCGTGTGGTAATGAATTAAGAATTAGGAATTACGAATTAGGAATAAAGAATGCAGAATTAAGAATATATGATGTACTTGGTGAGGTGGTGAGGTCCTTCGATAAACTCAGGATGACAGATGGAAGTACAACAATAGATGTAAGCGGGTTGGCAAAAGGTGTTTATTTTGTGGAGGTTACTTCGACAGGCTCAGTAACCAATGTGGTGAGGAAGAAATTTGTGAAAGAATAAAAATAGTTATGAATTATACGGAGGGATTCTTCGCTACGCTCTGAATGACAAAAGTGCGACAATAGATGTGAGCACCCTGCCCAAAGGGTTGTATTTTGTGGAGGTGTACTTCGATAGTTCGACAAGCTCACTACAGGCGGAGCTCAGTAACCAAGGGGTGAGGAGGAGGAAGTTTGTGAAGGAATAGGAGAGAGAGTTATGAATGAAAGTAGCACAAAAAAAATCCCGCCTTTTTCAAGAGCAGGATTTTTTTTGTGAGTATTTAAAAAGGAAACTTATTTATCTAAATCTTCAAAATTAACATCCGTAAAACTGGTATCAGTTTTTGGAGTTGCGGAATCGGTTTTCGTTTCTTCGTCAGAAGATTCTGGTTTTCTTTCTTTCCAAACTTGTTCTACCACTGTGCTATTTTCTTTAATATAATCTACTACTTCGCTTAACCCCTCCATAAATTTTTCGAAATCTTCTTTGTATAAAAATATTTTATGCTTGTCGTAACTAAACTTTCCATCTTCTGTGAAACGCTTTTTACTTTCGGTAATCGTTAAGTAGAAATCACTTTGTCTGGTGCTTTTCACATCAAAAAAATAAGTTCTTTTACCTGCTCTCACTGTTTTAGAAAAAATTTCTTCTCTCTCCATACTGTTTTTGTCTGTTCCTTCTTCCATCGTTTATAGTTTATTATTAGTCGTACTTAATTATACGGTCGGCAAATGTTTATATTATTCTCACTAAAAGCAAGGTTTGTTAATAAATATTTTGTTAATAAATCACAAAACAAAAAACGAACTTACTTTATTCGA
>CAILDT010000677.1 GCA_903833025.1 uncultured Bacteroidota bacterium
CGACGAAGCCAGCTGCCAACAAAAATGCGAACAATATGGTTTTGAAGATAGGGAAGCTCCGGAGTCTGGGGCCGTCAATTGCGTGGGTTTTGAATATGAGAAGCTCGGTAAGACGTGTCAATTAAAAGGCGAGGGAGTAATTACTGGTGGTATTCGGCGTAATAATATGCCTATTACTGATACCCATCATCCTCCTCCCAATTACGAATATTATTCGCGTTTGAAAGATGTTACCGGTTTAGATTCTTCTTGTACATCTAGTGTAGTATCAGGTAGTGTGGCTGATTGGAATGGTTTTACCTTAGGCGACACAATGACTAGTAGTTCTCGGTGCGGTTTAACTAATGCAGTTAGTTCGCAGCGAGATGAGGTTGATATTGCCGATGCCGATTTAAACTCAATGACTGGACTTTTTAGTAGCACTATAAATTCACTTTATATAAAATATCAAACTTTAAAAGATAGTTTATTAGACAATAAAACCAAATTAGACACTAAATTTAACGAATTAAATGTCTCTAAACAAAATTTGGCTGATTGGTCGGGTGAGCAATCAGAACAATTAGATGCTATGAATGAAGACCGTGACTTAAATATGATGAGCCAAAATTATAAGCATATTATGTGGAGTATTTTAGCAATTCTGATAATTATTGGAATCATCAAATTCACGAAATCATTTGGAGGGGCACAAGTATTGGATATTATGAAATCAGTAGATATTCCGAACATACCATCGGCATCAACAGCAACGGCAGCAACGGCATCAACGGCGACACCGACGGCGGCAAAATAATTTAATATTTTCTTGAAAGAGTATATAAATGAGTGGTGTTGAAAGTTTAATATCTAATATAACAGAATCACAAAATGCTGAAAAACAACTTATAGCGAATTTAGATACGTTAGTCAATCAGCCTGGATTTAATGTAAATAGTACTGGTGTTCAATCTTTGATAGATTCTATAAATAGTCTCTCTTCTTCACGTGTAGCCATGTTTAATTCGCTTACTAGTCAATCAAGCACTTTACAATCAGGTGTAAGTAATTCTCGGGTCGATTTAGTAAGTCAATTGACTTTATTAAACGTGGTCGAAGATCAATTAGCTCAAGCGAACAGCGCAATTGGTAACTTACAAAACAAGAATGATACTAAACGACGCATGGTAGAAGTGAATACTTATTACGGACAACGTTATGAATCTCAGAGTAAATTAATGAAAATGATAATTATAATTTGTGCACCCTTACTCATTTTATTTATCTTAAAGAAAAAAAGTTTATTGCCGCCCATGATTTCAAATTATGCTATTGGTATAACGATTGCTGTTGGGGCGATTTTTGTCATTCGCGCTATGTGGGATATGACTACTCGTAGCAATATGAATTATGACGAATATAATTGGAATTATGAAGACCCCACCCAACGAATTCCGACAGTTTGGGATTATAATAAAGAACATGCATTTAATTTTGATAATCCCATTAAAACTTTAGTTGGAAATTTAGGCTTATGTTTGGGTTCTGATTGTTGTGCCAATGGAATGTTTTTTGATAAAACTAAGCAACAATGTACAACAATCAATCCAGGCGCAAAAGGCCGAGCTATTACTGAAAGTTTTGTCTGTGGCGGCAACTTACAAGCTACTAATGTAGCGCCTATTGATGAAGAGGAAGAAAAACAGAATGGTATTTCACCTTTTAGTAATAGTTCTAATTTTATGTCTTTATAGGATTATGTCTTTATAAGAGCATACCATAAATATAAAATTACTATATATTAGATAAATAAATGGCTTCTGTATCCCCAATTATTCCACCA
>CAILDT010000678.1 GCA_903833025.1 uncultured Bacteroidota bacterium
CGTGTGCTCTTCCGATCTATTTGGCTTCCAATACTTTAGATGCTTCTATTTGAAATACATCTATAAATAGTTTTCCAATAATTTTTCGTTTTTCTTCGGGCTCAGACTTGCCTACAAGGGCATCATAAAACATTTGCTTCGCATCAATACCTGTTACATTTAAGCCAATGGATTTATAGATGTCTAATACGTCTTGGAACTCATTTTTTCGAAGTACGCCGTTGTCTACAAAGATGCCATGCAATCTGTCTCCAATGGCTCTATGAATGAGGGTAGCGGCTACCGTACTGTCCACGCCACCACTTAAAGCCATAATCACATGACTGTCTCCAATCTGCGCTTTTAACTTGTCCACAGTTTCTTGTACAAAGGATGAAGGGGTCCAATTTTGATGGCAACCACAAATTTCTACCAGAAAGTTCTGGATCAATATTTTACCCTCTGTGGAATGATATACCTCGGGATGAAACTGAAATCCATGTAATGGGTTGCCGGCGTCTTGTTTTTTTCTAAAAGCAGCTACTGGAATACTGTCTGTATCGGCCAAGAGTTCAAAATCTGCTGGTAGCTGTGTAATGGAATCGCTATGGCTCATCCAAACCTGGCTATTATTGGCTATATTTTTAAATATGACGTCGTCCTTTTGAATGCGCAATTGGGCACGACCGTATTCTCTTTTGTTTGATTTTTCTACTTTTCCACCAAAGTTTTTGGCACTTAATTGGGCACCATAACATATGGTTAAAACAGGTAGTTTGTCTAGAATGGCTTTGATGTCCACATTGGGTGCATCGGCTTCATTCACACTTGCGGGCGAACCGCTTAAAATGACTCCTTTTAAGGTGGAATCAAACTCTATTTTGCTATTAAAAGGCTTTATCTCGCAATAAACGTTGGCTTCTCTTACCGCACGGGCAATAAGCTGTGTATACTGGCTTCCAAAGTCAAGGATGAGTATCTTTTCAGTCATAGCGCGAAGATACATAAAAAAAATCCCGCCTCGATTACTCGGAGCGGGATGGGTATAATTGATTAGTTAATCTTAATTATCGAAAAAGCATTCACTAAGCAGTTGCTTTAACAGCAACGTGTTTAGCCAATTTGCTCTTTAAATTAGCTGCTTTGTTTTTGTGGATAATGCCACGTTTTGCTAATTTGTCAATTTGAGAAATGATATTAGGTAATTTTTCATTGTAGACCTTTTGATCGTCTGCAGTTTTTAATTCACGAATAGCGTTACGGGTAGTTTTACCATAATAACGGTTGCTGTCGCGACGTTTTGTTGCTTGTCTAATATCTTTTTTAGTTGCCGAGTGATTTGCCATGTATTATTTAATTTTCAGGAGGGCAAAGGTAAGGTACTTAAACAAATAATTAAAATTAAAAATGAAAAAAAAGCAATTTCTATATAAATAGTTGATTATCAATATTTTATATATATTTTACGATCTAGCATTACTGCCTTCATTGCTTTATTCTTTTGAAGGCTTAATTAGCAGTTTTAAACGGATATTTGCACCACCAGAAAACAAAGCGCACGCTCTAGAAAATGACAATTGACAAATACCACAACTCGCATCAGAACGTAGCAGACAAATTGGTGAGAGAATACGAGGGGCCCATGCCTTTTTCCCTTTATTTGAAAAACTACTTCGCTGCCAATAAAAAACATGGAAGTAAAGATCGTAAAAGTATCAGTGCCATATGTTATGAATATTTTAGAAAATTAAGTGCACATTTCCCTTTGCAAAGTTTTATTTCTCCTTTTATAGATATTCCAAAATTTACCGCTTCACATTTACAAC
>CAILDT010000679.1 GCA_903833025.1 uncultured Bacteroidota bacterium
CGCACTTCGCTGCACATCATCAGGCAAATCAAAAGCAGTCGTCCTATTCAAATTATACTGCGTAATCAACCCCGGAACATACTTCGTTGGCTTCACTGCCGCAAACCTAGCAAGCGTTCCAGCAACAGCCAAGCTGCCATAAATAGTTTCTGCTACCGAGTAGCAAGTCTGTTGTGTCATTCCACAATGTGATACAGGTGTGTCCATAAGTTTTAAGTTTTTTTAGTTTAATTTTTCAGCTGGCAAGAAACCCCATTTAATAAACCACTTAAAACCTACCTTCATTTTTTTCTAAGCCCACAAATGTAACTTTAAAACACCAGCTTTAACAAAATATAAAATCCTTTCTCCCCCTTTATTTTCCAATAACTCCGCATACTCATACACAGCCCACTTCTCAACTAAAAATAATAATTCGAAATAAAAAAATTAAAATAGAAAAAATTCCCTTTTTCTACAATTCCAAAAACCAAAAAACCATTAACATTTCGTTACCATTGAAGAAAGGAGAGGGGGTAGCAGGTGATAAGCCCAATACATAATACGTTAGGTAGCGTCACCCCTCTCCTTTCTTCAAGGAGAGGGGGCGGGGGTGAGGTCTGAATAAAAAACATAAGCAAATTATAACCATATGTTTCTCATTCTATATAATGTCTAATTAATAAAAACAAACCTATCAAAATGAAACTTCAAAAATTATTAATTCCCTCATTCCGACCATTAAGAGTTTGCTATAACCCCCACCTCCAAAACCAAATCCACCGCCTCACCCAATTAATCTAATAACAATCAATCAATTACAACAATACCTCTTTAAAATAACCCCCAATTCAATCGTATGATAACCGTTATTTACTCGTATCACAACCGTTAAATACTCTTTTGATAACCGCTAACTACCTTTATCATTTTTATACAATACCCTTATGATTTCTTAATAATAACCTCACACCATCTATATAATAACAATATCACAATTTAATAATACCAACCCACCACTCATATAATACCAATATCATCATCTAATAATGCCCCAATCACAACCTAATAATACCAATATCAAAATCGTATTTTGCCAATATCATTTCCATATAAAAACCATTAAAATCATCCACAAAAAAAGAGAGGTAATAAAATATTACCCCTCTCAATAATCAATAATCAATAAAAAATAATCAATCTCCTAATACACCTCCACTTTTTTCACCGTCTGGTTTTTGCTATCATCCGTTACCGATAACATATAAATACCTTTCGCATAAGTAGAAATATCTATCGGCAATGTGAAATCGCCGGATACGTTAGAAACTTCTTTTACAAATACTATTTGCCCAAGCGCGTTAGTTAGTTTTAAGTTATAATTACGTTTCGCGTTCGAGTGAAATGAAACCGTAAACGCCCCTTCCGATGGATTTGGGAACACAGTTAATGAGTTTTCTACCGATAATTCATCTATTCCGGCACCTATTATTGTTAATCCTGCTGATGTTGGCGAGGTGCATCCGCCTGATGTTACTACTACGGTGTAAACGCCGTCGGTAGTGGCGGTGTAGGTTTGCGATGTTGCGCCTGCTATTAGTGTTCCGTTTAAATACCATTGGTTACCGGTGGTTGCGCTTGATGTTAGGTCGGAAAAATGTTGTGTGATTGTTGGCAGTGGCAATGATGTGCCGATTGCTACCGTGGTTGTGCCTACTGCGCTGGTGCAACCATTTACGGTAACTGTTAAGCTGTATGTGCCTGCCATTGCTGGTGTTGCTGATGGTATTGAATTGTTTTGGGTGGTTGCGGTAAATGAGTTGGGACCTGTCCAAGTATATGACCCGCCTGTGATTGATGATGTTGAAAGTGTGAGTGTGCTGCCTGTGCATATTGGTGAGTTGCTTGTAACAGTTGGCGTGGTAGGTATTGAGTTTACAGTAACTACGGTGGTATCAGGTAGGGAGGTACAACCATTAACGGTAACAGTTAATATGTAGTTTCCGGATAATGCGGGTGTGCCTGTTCGTGTTGGGTTTTGGAGTGCTGATGTGAAGGCAACAGGACCTGTCCAACTATATGTTGCGCCAGCAACTGTAGGTGTGGTTAGGTTAATTATTTGCCAGGTGCATAGTGGCGAATTGCTGGTTGCTACTGGTATTGCGGGTGCAGGATTAATGGTGATGTAGTTGGTAAGTGTTGTGGAATCGGTACCTACTCCGTTAGTTGCGCGAAGTGTTACGCTGTAAGTGCCCGGTGTGCTGTAAGTTACAACAGGGTTTTGTGATATTGATGTTGCTGGTGTTCCGCCAGGAAAGGACCACGACCACGATGTTGGGAAGTTGGAGCTTTGGTCGTTAAATGTTAATGGTGTGTTTGCACATACTGTTGTATTTGATGTGGTAAAGCTTGGTACAGGTGGATTAGTGATGCTGCACGGCGTTATTTGAAACGAATATATCTGTGTTTTTTCTGCACCTCCGTTGCCCATATACATTCCGCAATGCCAAAAG
>CAILDT010000680.1 GCA_903833025.1 uncultured Bacteroidota bacterium
GGCATTTGTAATACCAGTGCCACTCCACGTGCCGCCAGGAGTAACGGCAGATAGGTTAAAGGCATTGGCAGTAACGCATACAGTTGGGGCGGTGCAAATATTTGCATCGCAGCAGACTAAGGTTTGTGGATTGCAGGAACCCATATTTATTTGCTGTACATAACCTGTTCTTGCGTTTACTGAATTGTCTCCAGTAGCACCACAGGCAATGATGTTACCTCCGATGCTTACTGCAACATCATATACTTTGAAAGGCACAGCAACAGAAGAAAGTTGTACCAGATTAGCGTCGTATTTAACAACGGCGTTGCTGGAGCCGACGTAAACATTACCGCAACTATCTATGTCAATGCCGCTGTTGGATGTTTGGTTTTGCCCTAATTGAGTGGTAGAAGCCCCGCCTGGAATGGCTGCGGATGTTATAACTGCGCCTGTGGTAAGTGAGCGTTTTTGAACGGTGGTTCCGTTTTGAGTATAAAGAAAATTCTTGTTTGCCTTAATGGCGCATATCCCTGAATTACCATTGTTGGGGCGATAGTTTTCCATTTTGTAACCGAAATGATACGTATCATTAATGTTAAACATTGTGGTAGAACCAGGGCAGGCAGCGAAATTCTGGTCGAAGGAACCGAGGGAATCAAGGGTGATGAAATAGTAGCGTGCGTTATAGGAGGAAGTGATGGAGCGGACTTCCTCTATATCGTTAATACCTAAAAACCCTGTACGGTCGTAGCCGACAACTTTGTTTGCGATAACGCTGCCGTTTGTGGTATTGATGTCGAATATCATTCCATCACCATTTGGGAGTGGAAAACCAGCGATGCGAGTGCCTCCAACTATTAGTTTTGTTTGGTCGCAATTGAAGGCTATTGTCCAGTATTCATCAAAAGCACCGCCGGTAACGCTCCATATCATTGCACCAGCGGTACTTATTTTTTGCATTGCGGCAGCGGAACCGTTGGTAACATAGGAGTTGCCTGCCAAATCGGTGGCGAGTGTGCCTAACCAATCCTGTGTAGAGGTATCCCAAGGGGTGGTGTATGTCCATTGAAGTATGCCTGCTGGGTTGTATTTCAGTAGTTTCATTGGGGTATCTCCACCGATGATGTAAACGTTTCCTGCACCATCTCTTTCACATTCCCATACGCCGTTGGATGCTGGTAGTGTGGGAGTTTGTACCCAAGGATCGATTATTAGAGTTTTGGAATGGTTGTAATTTCCTATTTTGAAGGTGATGGTTTTTCCTGTTTTTATAAATTTGGTGGTAATGGTTGTGGATTTATCGTCAGCATAAAAGGAAATGGGGGCGTGGTCAATGATGTTACCAAACTTAGTATTAATGAGTACATCAGCAGATTCATTTATTTTAACACTTGTGTTGTATTTCATTTTCATTTGAGAAACATCGGCACCAGGGTGTATTATGAGTGTATATTTTATGCCTGATTGGGGATGGAAGGTATATTCGATATCTATATTAGGATATATGTTTTTATAGGTTAGTTTTTTGTAGCTATTGATGTTTGTGATGTTGATTGGTTGTGCTCCTTTTTGAGGAACAGAGTAGCTTTGGTAATCGGGAGTAGCATCTTCAGCAATTAATTGGGCATTGGGGTTTGCGTTTTCCCAAAGCATATCAATGACATCAGTGGCGAACTTCATTTGTTTTTCTGCGGCTTCCATTTCGGCGTGTGATTTGCCTTTTTGAGGTTGTTCTCTATCACCATCTTCGTCTTTCTCTTTCCACTTTTTAAGGAAACTATAGGTAACGCCTTTGGTTGTGAAATATATTTTGCTTCCACCGTTATCAACTGCATATAATACTTTGGAGTGGTTATCTGTTTTGCCGTTTATCTGAAACTGCCCTTTGTTTTGTATAAACGTTTTTTGATTTTCAAATTGAACGTTCCAAGATTTGCTACCGTTTTGGGCTTTTGTGCCGATTGAAATTAGCGAAAACAGGAATAGAGAGAGGTAGTAAAGTTGTTTCATTTGATGGTAGCTTTTTTTGTAAATGAATAAGAGATGACAAATCTAAACTAATTTATTAAATATAAGTAGAAAGGGGGTAAATAGTTTTTTATTGGTTTTAAGAATTAACTACGTTTTACCCCATCAAATTACTCTCTTTATACACCGCCGAAGTTTCGGAGCTCATCAAATCACTTTTTGTCGGACATAAAGTCAAATTCGTCCTTAATAACAAAACGTCTTAGTTATTTATTTTATTGTTTCATTATTTTTTTGTTGATTGTTCCTTTGTCTGTTTTGATTTTGATGAAGTAGATGCCGTTTGATAGATTTGTTATATCTATGGTTGCGGTGTTGTTGGGTGTTATGTTAATGATCGCAAGGGATTGCGACCCTATGATATTGGTGATTTTTATTTCTTTTATTTTTGTGTTGGTGGTTATAGTGAATGTGTTGGTGGTTGGATTGGGAGAGAGAGTTATCTTTTCTTCATTATTTTGTATTTCTGTTATGCCGACAGGACAAGGGGAATAGGTGAGTAGTTTTATGCCTGTCCAATTGGAAGAAAAAGGAATAGCAGCGCAGATATACGATAAATAAATTTGGCTTTGATAAATGTTAACTCCCCACGTACCAATGTTATTAGCAACTCCTCCATAAGTGTTACACGAATCAGGAATAGCAGGATTGGAAACATCAATAACATACATATCGCTTTTGCCAGTGGATAGAAATGCGTGTTTGCAGTTGGCATCGTACCTTATTTCGTTGGAGTGTACTGCACTTGTAAACCAGTTGTTGTTTGGGCAGTTGTAAGGATTCCACCAGCCGATTAGTGTGATGTTGGATGTATCTGCAATGTTTAGTACTTCCATTCCGCAGTAATCA
>CAILDT010000681.1 GCA_903833025.1 uncultured Bacteroidota bacterium
TATCTTTAATATATTTTTACTTATTTGCTATATGCTTATTATTTGCTATGCTTATTATTTGCTATGCTTATTATTTGCTACGCTTATTATTTGCTACGCTTATCCCCTCAACTGGAATTGAACCAGTGACCAAAAGATTTTTGATTTTAATTCACTACAGTCTTTCGCTCTACCAACTGAGCTATGAGAGGTTTTTTTTACAAAAAAATTAAATACTCCCTAATAAATAAATAATAAAAATTATACTTCCCTTTTGTCCTATGTGCTCATCTGCGTATTTGCTCCTGCGTATTTGCTGCTGCTGCGTATTTGCTGCTGCTGCGTATGTGCTCGTCTGCGATCTACTTCGTTTGCTTCTACTTCGTTTGCTTCTACTTCGTTTGCGATCTACTTCGTTTGCGATCTACTTCGTTTGCTAAGTTTGCTAAGTTTGCTAAGTTTGCTAAGTTTTGCGGCCTAAAAATGAGAGTATGAGTAAAAAAAGGGGAGAAAAGAAAAGAAAGAAATTAGTATCGTGATGATAATAAAAAAATTATGGGCAATTACTTGAATGATTGGCATTAAATGAATAATTATTTTCATTCCACATAATTTTAAAGCCCTTAGAGAATGGGAGTGGGGGTGGTGGGTGGTGGGTGGGTGGGGTGGGTGGGGATGGGCTATTTTATCACTCTAGAGCATTAGAGCGATAAATAACCCCAAAGGCATGAGGTTTTGATTATTTACAGTGAGACCCATTTATAACTCACCAATATACTATTATTAATTGTCTTTAAATTACTTTTTACATAATATTATTTAAAACTTATTGATGTTATATATAAATAATGTCAATATATAATTATAAAGAATGTGCCGCTTACTATGATCGACTTATTTTACAAACTAAATGCAAAGTGGAAGATGATTGTTCGGTCTGTTTAGAGACCTTGTTAGAAAAAAATGTGACCTATTTACCATGCAAACATTATTTTCATTCGAATTGTTTGAATCAGATGATCGAGGCGAAAACATATACGTGTCCTTTGTGCCGATATGATTTGTTTAATTCTCTCTTGAATAAAGGTCACCGCTTTTTTTATAATTTAAATGATACTACATGGGATGATTTGTTTTTTAATATAATAACGGAATATACAAGCGAAGCAGCAATGGCAAGGGCAAACGAAGTAGCAAGGGCAAACGCTGGAGCAGTAGAAGCAGGGGCAAGCGCTGGAGCAGTAGAAGCAGTAGAAGCTGGAGAAGCTGGAGAAGCTGGAGAAGCTGGAGCTGGAGCTGGAGTTGCAAACGCAGTAGAAGCTGGAGCTGGAGCTGGAGCAGTAGAAGCAGGTGCAAGCGCAAACGAAGCCGGCGCAGCTAGTATTATGCACGCTTATCTTATTTACTATACATCTTAACACCTTTATAAAAGGTGGCGCCTACGAGCAGACCTAGGGCGCTGCCGGCGGCTAATTGTTTAATAGAATGCCGGCGTTTGTTATAGCGCTGATATAAAGTCAAGGCGACTTGCAGTGCGGCTGCGGCGGTGAGCAGGGTGTTTTGGAAATAGAGGGCAATAAAGGTGAGTTCAGAGACAACCGCTTGTGCGTGACCCGAAGGCATCCCGAAATTGCGATGAATAATGAGATAATTTTTCCAAGTAATGCTCTTCTGGAGCTTAGTGAATTCATTATTTTCATTTGTAGTATCAGGTCTTGGGAGTTTTAAGATATTCTTTATAGTGATATTTAATAAATGACTTGCGAACTGCCATAAAAGGATTGCGAGATAAAGACTGATAGAGGTGTTGGGTTTTAAAAAGACTAGAGCTAGAATAATTAGAGCGAATAGTGTATTGGGGCCTTGATAACCGATATTGGAGAGATATTTGTTCATTATATATCTCTCCCTTTTTTATTTTCTATTCCTTTTTCTATGTATTGTCTTTCTACGTATTGTCTTTCTGCGTATTGTCTTTCTGCGTATTGTCTTTCTACCTCTACGTATTGTTTTTTTTTTGCCCCCATTTAATTCAACTTTGTTATAATGAACTAGGTTTTCATTTTTTATACATTTTTGTATGGTTGTATTGCTTAATAGGAGAGATTCTACTGCATCAAGACCGCAACTGGCCATTTTTTGTGCGATAGGTGATTCTTTATTTAGTTTGAAAAGTCCTGTTGCATCTGCTGATTCAAATGTTCCCAATAAATCGTATAAAAACTTTGGGGTATATTTATCTACATATTCTTCTAAATTTATCATGATATTGGCTAACAAATAGAAATAAAAAGAATCATATCTGGAAAAATCCGATTGCGCAAGTTGTAATGTTGTGTCGCCTCTACGCGCACCTACTTCACTTATCCATTCATCCGAGAATAAAGCATTCGTTTTTACGTGTTCGTGATGATGTTGATATATTTTAAACGTTTTAGCTAGAAAATAATCAGTATTTTGTTTAAATTCAGCAATATCACCAGCACAATAATGAAATGGATGCGCACATTTTTCAAAATGTTCACGATTTTGACGATAACAAACTGAATTAGCCTTATCAAATTGACACGGATGACTTTGTCGGTGCGCGGCTTTTGTTAAACTACCGCTTACGCTCGTTATAAATTGTTCATTTAAGTCTGCTGCTAATTCTGCTGCGGTTAAATCACGTAATTCTTCTGCGGCAGGTGTTTTAGGTGGAGATTCTTTTTTATTTCTACTATATGGTCCTTTTCTACTACCACTTACTCTACTACTTCTACTAGCCATATATATATTTGTAATATATATATATATGCGCCAAACTAGGAAAAAAAATAATCTAACTGGCTTCCGACCAACGCTGAAAATGATGAAGGGTGGTCAGGGACGGAAAATAAATAGAGGCAAGAAGGGTAATATAAATACAGCTTTAATCGTGCCGACGTTTTTGCATATGCTCAATACCGTTAAATTGTACCACTGGAAGACGACGAGTTTTTCGACACATAAAGCGACCGACGAACTATACGGGTCGCTTAATGAAAAGATTGATCAGTTTGTAGAAGTAATGCTCGGGAAAAGAGAGATGGGGGGCAGGGCGAAACTATTGAATGTGCCAATGATTAAATTAAGCGTTTATAGCAACAATGAGGCCTTTATCAAACAGATTGAGAGCTATAAGACGTTTTTACTGGACTTTTCCGCATTTGATCCGGTGATGAACGCGGATTTGTTGGCGATTCGGGATGAAATCTTGGCGGATTTTAATAAGTTTTTGTATCTGCTGACACTGGATTAGGGGGCCAGCCCCCACACCCCCTCTTGGGGGCCAGCCCCCACACCCCCTCTTGGGGGCCAGCCCCCACACCCCCTTCACTCGGTTAATTAAGGGGCTTGACAGCTACACATGCCCCCTACTAATTAACCGAGGCGGGGGTTCTAGGGGGCGGCCAAGCCCCCTATCAGGAACCCAGCAGCATTGCAAACAATATCAGTCCATTTGCCGTACCACCAATTACCAGTGTCTCTATCACTTATAAGATCCATACAATCACCATAGCCGCCTAACCAGCCCGGACGATGCTTACCATATAAGTGTTCGAATAATTCCCACGCAATGCCGAATGACATGGAGATGATCAATGTTTGGGGGAAAAAGTAGCCGAGTAACATAAAGAAAAAGAAATGGGTTGCAGACCAGCCATCGAGACCGAGAAAGAGATGGGTTTCTAAAGGGTCTTTGAATTTTTTGTGTGTGCAGCGAAACTTGCCATAAGGAAAGATGAATAAACAGGGAGAGAGAAGAGTGGCGATGTACTTCCAACTAGGTATAAGTTTTTTTAATGATTTTGGCTTGGTTAATAATTTGGATAAATTTGCCTTTGCTATTACATTTGCCTTTGCTATTACATTTGCCTTTGCTATTACATTTGCCTTTGCTATTACATTTGCCTTTGCTATTACA
>CAILDT010000682.1 GCA_903833025.1 uncultured Bacteroidota bacterium
AGCAATCTGTTTTAATGATGTTGTAGGAGATTGCTTCGCGAAAAGCTCGCAATGACGTTATCTCCTTATATAAATAACTTAATGAATTATGAGAAGTCTAATAATTCCCGATTGACAACATCACCAACGTGCACGCCTCCACAGGTTCAATATTATTTTTGCGTAGCAGAGTTGCAAACTCCTCATTCTCCGTACCCGGATTAAAAATAACCCGTTTCGGTTTTAAATCGATTATATAATTATACCAATCGGGCTGATGCATCGGGTTTATATACAGCGTTACCGTATCAATATCAGTTAATGGCGGTTTGCTTTTTATAATATCAATACCATTTACAGTTCCGCTTCTTTTGCCGAGCAAAATAATTTCGTGATTATGATTTTGTAAAGCGATAGCTGCCTTGTTTGCGTACCTCTCTGGGTTGTCGGAAGCACCTATTATAACTGTTTTTTTGCTCATCGATTAATCAACTTCTAAATAATCCAAATCTTTACCGTGTGTTTCTTTTAAATAGATAACCGCCAAAATAGCAATAGGGATAACTACTGCACCAATAATCATTGCCGATTTAATGATACCAAAAGTAGGCGTCATATACGTCCACCAAATAGTCATCCCCACTGTGGTGCCTCGCACAAAATTAGGCACAGTGGTAGTAACAGTGGAGCGGATGTTGGTGCCAAACTGCTCCGACGAAACCGTTACAAACATTGCCCAATAGCCCATTGCAATGCCCAGTATAGCAACTAAGAAATAAAACATATTTGGAGAAATACCTGCTGCCGAAAAATAACAAACGCACAATAAACCCATACTCACAATAAAAATTATCAATGCTTTTCTTCGCGATTTTAATTTCTGACTTACAAAACCAATTAAAATACTACCCACCGCTGCACCGATATAATGAAACATTACCGTTTTGCCAGGCACTATAGCACCAGTGATTCCAAGTGCTTCGCCAAACTCTTTCGAAAACACAATTAAAATACCAATTGCAAACCACACAGGTACGCCCACCAAAATGCAACAGAGATATTTTATAAATTTTTTTCTACTGGTAAATAAACTAAAAAAATTTCCCCGCTTTGCGGAAGAAGATTTTACACTGTGAAACATCCCCGATTCGTGTACATACCAGCGCAACCCAAGCAGCAACAGTCCGAGCACACCACCAGTCCAATATGCTGGTCGCCATCCAAACTCCGCAACAAAATAAGCAAGTACAGCACCAGTAACACCAAACCCAGCAACAATGCTAGTGCCCCAAGCACGGGTTTCTTTACTCATCACTTCCGATACTAATGTAATTCCCACACCTAATTCACCCGCCAAACCAAACCCTGCAATGGCACGTAACCAAGCATATTGCGTTAAGTTGGTTACAAAACCATTTGCAATATTAGCCACAGAATAAAGTAAAATGGTGAGAAATAAAACAGATAATCTTCCACGTTTATCGCCCAGCATCCCCCAAACAATGCCGCCCAGCATCATACCACCCATCTGCAAATTATATAAATAAATGCCCGAACTTTTTAATTCAGCAACAGGCACACCTATGTCTTTCAAACTAGGAATACGCACAATGCTAAAAAGAATTAAATCGTAAATGTCAACAAAATAGCCAAGCGCGGCTACTATTACAACTATGTTAAACGGATTGGGATTGTTATGTTTCAGCATATATTTTTTTTGAAATGTAAATGTAATAAATAAAATGATGCAGGTATTGTTGGCTTTAATTTTTTTACTTTTGCCAAACTTAAAAAGCAAAAAGTTATTTTTAAAAGTAAATAAACAATATGATTCATAAACTTGATTACCCAATATTAGCAGGCGAAGAAGTGTTTTCGCTCATTCCACAAAAACCACCAATTGTAATGGTTGATAAACTTTGGTACAACGATGACACTACAACCGTTTCAGGAGTTACAATAAAAGAAAACAATATTTTTTGTGAAGATGGTTTTTTGAAAGAGCCAGGCATAGTTGAAAACATAGCGCAAACAGCAGCACTTCGAGTTGGTTATTTAGTAAAGCAGATGGAGCAAAACGGAGAAAAAATAAATCCACCAATTGGATATATTGGTGCCATAAAAAGATTAGTAATACACCAACTTCCGAAAGTAGGAAGCGAATTAAAAACAGAAGTAATAATTCAGCAAGTAATTTTTGATGTTACCCTCATCACTGGAAAAGCAACAATGAACGGCGAAACAATAGCGGAGTGCGAAATGAAAATATTTTTAAAGAAGGATTA
>CAILDT010000683.1 GCA_903833025.1 uncultured Bacteroidota bacterium
AACACCTTAAAATTGTAAACAACTTGCCTAAAACTTTCGGTAACTAACATTTGTAGCGAAAACAATGCGATTAACTGAACTAAAATTTAATTTTCAACTATGAAAACAACAAAAACAACATCATTTATTGCTCCAGCAATACTTATAGCAATACTATTATTTGCTTGTAATTCAAAAACAAGTACAAACGATTGCGAACGATTTAAAAATGGTAAATTCAATATACATTTCCGTAGCAAACAAGGCGATATGTTTTTTACTATCAACAGGCAAGATACCATACAAACGGAGTTAGAAGATAAAACTGGTTACACAACAAAGCTCCGTGTACATTGGACGGACAACTGCAATTACGAAACATCCCTCATTGAAAGCACTTTCCCTTTCCCCGATTCTGTTCAGGAAATAAGACGTACAATGGTTTTGAAAACAGAAATAATAAGTACTGGCAGCAACTATTATGTTTTTAAAGCACACCGCGATAATTCCAATTTTATTACAGATACAATGTGGGTAGCGAAATAAAAACAAAACGGAATTAAACTTCATCAAATAAAAAACTTCTAACGTAAAACATAAACGGATGAAAAAAATAATACTCTCTCTTATTATTACAATTGTCGCCATTAATATAGATGCGCAACCTGCCAACATTAATATTTCGCAAACCGCTGTGTTTGAAGGCGAACCATACCTGGCAATAAATCCTACTAACCCAAACAACATAGTGGTGGCGTGGATGGCAGATGATGCGAGTACTAACTTTAAAGTTTCAATAAAAACAAAAACAAGTTTCGATGGCGGACTAACGTGGGCAAACCCCGATGTGAAACCACACTTGGGAACTACTTGGTCTTCCGCTGATGTATCAATGCAGTTCCGCAATAATGGAACACTTTATTTAAGTTATATAGATAGCCACCAGTCGCCCGATTCGGGAGGTGTATATTGCACACACTCCTTAAATGGGGGGATTACGTGGAGTGCGCCAACACAAATATGGAACGGAATAACCGAAGACCCCACCAAGCGACCATTGGACAGACCGTGGCTTGCGGCTGACAATTCGGGCACTGCCACTGATGGTATGTTGTATATTACTACTAAACCAGCACCTTGGATTTCGCCACCTAATCGTGCGTATTTAAAATCATCAACCGATAATGGACAAACGTGGAGTGCTTATAGATACGTGGATACAACCAATTATTTAATCGGTAGTTTAATTGCCGCTCCTATGACTGCACTTACTGTAGCTCCTGATGGTGCACTCTGCATTGCTTATCCAAGTTATGTGGCTTCACAATCGGTGTATCCTAAATTCTTTTTTGGCAAATCATATAACCGTGGCGCAAGTTTTCAATACCACGATTTAGTTATTAATCCAGTTGGTTTGGCGGTGGCAGACAGCAGTTACAAACAAGGATATAACTTGACAGCTAACCCGATGAATGCTAACCAACTTGCGTTTGCAGGTTTGCAAGGTATTAATGGCGACCCTGATGTATATGTTGCCACTACTAATGATGGCGGCACTACGTGGAGTAACTTAATAAGAGTAAATGATGATGCAATAGGCAACGGTGTAGGTCAGGATTTAGTGTGGGCGAGCTATGATAGAAATAATAACTTAGTAGTAGTATGGCGAGATAGAAGAAACGGCGCAGGTTCGGGCTATGCTCAAAGCACGGATACTTATTGCGCAGTATCTCACGACAATGGAGCAACGTGGCAACCCAATGTTAGAATAAGCAGTGTTTCTGCTGCTTACGCCGCTATACTGTTGCAGAAAGGAAACGACTTTATGAGTTGCCAGTTGCTAAATGATACCATATATGCTGCCTGGGGCGATGTGCGAACAGGAACCTTAAACATATTCTTTGCAAAAGTTTCGGTGAGCACTGGCAGTGCAAGTGGCATTGTTTCAATTAATGCAGAG
>CAILDT010000684.1 GCA_903833025.1 uncultured Bacteroidota bacterium
CTAGACAACATGGAATTTGGCACAGAGTTAGCACAAGACGATATAGATGTTATTCGTGCGGCTTGTGGCAAACCTAACAATAAACGCAATGTGTTACTACAAAATGTATTTGAAGATTTTGGCACAATCTTTGGAGGTGCAAAATGATTACCTCTGACTCTATTGCTAACCTGACTTTATCTTTATCAATCGTGCAAGGAAAAATGACCCATGCGATTAAAGACTCTTCTAATCCTTTTTTTAAGTCTAAATATGCTGACCTTGAGTCTGTTTGGGATGTTTGCCGTAGCCTTCTTTCTGAAAATGGGTTGGCGGTTATGCAATTCCCTGGGGACATTAATTTTGTGCAGTTAGAAAAAGAAAATGGCGATATAAATATTGCTACAAAAATGTCTTTAACTACCATTATTTCCCATAAATCAGGCGAATTTATAAGTCAAGAAATGTCTGTACCTGTAACTAAGCCTGATGCACAAGGCGCAGGGTCAGCACTAACCTATATGCGTAGATACGCATTAGCAGCAGTAGTAGGAGTAGTACAAGCAGACGATGATGGTAATGCCGCTTCGTCACCTAAACCAGTAGTAAAAGCTAAGGAAATTTAAGATGGCCTACGAAATGAAAGAGGGCGCAGGAAGCCTTTTCAAAAATTCACGCAAAACAAGTGAAAATCACCCCGATTTTACTGGGTCAATTATGATTAATGGTAAAGAGCATTGGCTTAGTGCATGGGTAAAAGAATCACCTAAAGCTGGTAAATTCTTTAGCGTTTCTGTAGGCAAAGTAAAAGAGCCTATGGGATTCAAAGCTGCTGGTAGCGATGAAATTAAGCGTCATACCATTGAAGATTCTGACCTTCCATTTTAAGGAATAGCCATGCTGAGTCACATCAAAGATGTTATTGGCGAAAAAGCCATTATTACTATGGAAGCCTATGGGGTAGATGAAGAAAGGCGGTTAATTTCTTTTGAGCCTCAAGACTTAGAAGCAATACTCAAAGATGTGATTCAAGTATGTGCAGATTGTTGCATTACTGAAATGGATAGAGAAGCAATTTTAGATTTACTTAATTAAGCATTTAAAGGGGAAATAAATGTCACAACATTGGTACTGCGCCTTAACTGGCGCACCACGCTACACCATGACTGGTAAAAACGGCAAAGAAAGAAATACAACGCTTAGAGATGCCAAAGCCAATCCAGGCACATTAGTACCATCGGTATCTACCATTAATGGTCAGCTATCTAAAGATGGCCTAAATACTTGGTTGCAATCTGAAGCTATTAAAGCTGCCACGGAAAACCCAAGAGGTCTGCAAGAAGAAGAAAAAGATTATGTAGCACGAATACTAGAGTTGGCAAAGAAAAAGTCCCAATAAGCCATGACTAGGGGTACTCTTATACATGACTTCATAGAGAGCTTCTACAACCAAGATTACTTACCAGAGATGCCAGCGTATGTCCGTATTGTAGATGACTCCATAACAGCCCATTTTGGGACTCA
>CAILDT010000685.1 GCA_903833025.1 uncultured Bacteroidota bacterium
CGGTATCCCACACCGGACCTAATATCTGGGGCACACAACGGATGGAATAATATTCCTGAACTTTATCTTGAAACACTTCTTGTGCAGTAATTTTTGAATTAAAAAGATGGTCTTCGCGTTTGCGAATTAGCTTACTATCTTTCATCGCACTATCCATTGAATGAGCAATGGTGCGTTGTCCCACGTGTGGTTTTACTTTATTAAGTTCTTTTGAAAAGTGGTCGGAGTAAGATTCTACTAACTCAATGATAAGCATAGAAGCAGCTACACTCCAATTAACAAGGTGCTTAGCGTGAGAAAGATTAACCATCGAAATGCCCGTCATAATACTGGTGCCATTTATTAAAGCAAGTCCTTCTCTTAATCTTACAGTGATGGGAGCTAAACCAAGTTCCTTATAAACATCAATAGTGGGGCGGAGTTGCCCATTGTATGTAACTTCGCCTTCGCCAATTAAATTTAATGCAAGGTGTGCTAATTGCACCAAATCACCGGATGCACCTACGCCACCGTGCTCAAATATTTGTGGGTAAACATTGTTATTAATTAAGTCTTTTAATAAAATAACTACTTCGGGATGTATGCCCGAATACCCCTGCATTAGCGAACTTAGGCGACATATCATTGTTGCTTTCACATCCGTATCCGATAATCTTTTGCCTGCTCCTGCGCAATGACTACGAATAAGATTGTATTGCAAATCAATTTGATTTTCGTTTGATATTTTGTATTGCGCCATCGGACCGAAGCCGGTATTGATGCCGTAAATAAGTTTGTCTTTCGAAAACTCTTTTAAAAATTGGTGGCTTTCGCTTACTTTATCCAGCGCGTCTTCATCCAGCCCAACTTTTATTCCTGAATAGATAATCTTATTAAAATCGTCCAGCGTTAATTCTTTTGCTCCTATATATACCATTTCAGTTTTTTGTAATTTTATTTACCCTCTTTTTAAGGGAGCGCAAAAATAAACCTTTATTGTTTATATGCAAAGTTTTGTTTTTGATAGTTGGAGTTATGATAATAATCAACTTTATAATTCACTTCAAAATTTTCAACTATTTTTGATGCGAAAAAAAATATAATATTCCATCAGCCCTCTCCTTTTTCAAGGAGAGGAGTAGGGGAGAGGTAAAAATGATAATCGAAAACAATAAAACGTGTGCAATTATCGGTTCCGGCATTGCTGGACTTGGTGCTTGCATTCGTATGCGGAATAAGGGTTATAAGGTTACAGTGTTTGAAGCAAATAGTTTTGCTGGCGGAAAATTATCGCAAGAAATTAAAGAAGGTTATCGTTTCGATTTCGGTCCTTCCGTATTTACGATGCCGCAATATGTGGACGAATTGTTTATTCATTCAGGCAAAAACCCTCGCGATTATTTTAATTATATTCATTTAAATCCTGTTTATAAATATTTTTTTGAAGACGAAACGGTGTTAGATGCCTACCACGGAAAAGCAGAATTTGCTCGTCAAATGGCTATGAAATTAACCGATTCAGAAGCAGCTATTTTAAACTATCTCAATCATACCGAAGAAATTTATCACCTTACGGAAGAAATATTTTTAAAAAACTCGTTACATAAATTCAAAAACTATTTTACTAAATCGTTTGCTAAAGGCATTGTAAACTTTGGTAAAATAGGGGCTTTTGAAACAATGAATGAAGCAAACCAAAAAGCATTTGCCGATAAGAAACTAGTACAAATATTTAATAGATATGCAACCTACAACGGCTCCAGCCCTTATTTGGCACCTGCTACGCTAAATGTTATTCCTCATTTAGAAATAATGGAAGGCGCATATTATCCCACCGGTGGTATGTATGCTATTACCGAATCGCTGGTGAAACTCGCGAAAGAGATAGGTGTTGAGTTTAAATTTTCTTCTCCGGTAAAAGAAATTATGGTGGAAAATAAAAAAGCAGTCGGCTTAAAAACCAACGCAGAAACTTTTTATTTTGATAAAATAATATGCAACTCCGATGTATATAACACTTATAAAAACCTGATGCCAAATGAGCAAAAACCAAAGAAAACATTGGCACAACAGAAATCAGCATCAGCAGTAATTTTTTATTGGGGCATAAAAAAAGAATTCTCGCAACTCGGGTTACATAATATTTTATTTAGCGATAATTATTTTGAAGAATTTAATTGCGTCACTCAAAAAAAAACTATTTATCACG
>CAILDT010000686.1 GCA_903833025.1 uncultured Bacteroidota bacterium
AGTTGTAGAAACCTCCTTATATATCTGGATGTTGCAGCACAAAAAAAGGCAATTACTACTTTTCATTACTCACTTATCGAAAATGGCTGTTTGATGCTTGGCAAATCAGAAACCATTGGCTCATACGTACAACTGTTCAGCACACCGCTTAACAAAAAATATAAAATATATACACGCAAAAAAAATTCAAGCTCGTCTCGTATTTCAGATATTACGCCCCGTACATTGCAAACTAATGTGCATAGGGAAAACAATATAATTACCATTCATCAAAAAAAACTGCCTTCTGTAATCAGCGGCAATCTTGGCACTCAGTTCGATTCTTTTTTGCTTTCGGAATACGCACCTGCCAGTGTGGTAATTAACCACGATTTGGAAATACTTCAGTTTCGTGGACTTACTTCGCCCTTTCTTCACAACTCCACCGGAAAAGCCAGTTTAAATATTTTAAAAATGGCGCACATCGAAATTACTTTTGAATTGCGCAATGCCATACATCACGCCATAAAAACAAAACAACAGGTACGCAAAACGGGCATTGAAATGAATCGCGATAAAGCAGGAAACGCTATAAGAATGATTACGCTGGAGGTAACCCCGCTAAAGATGGATGGCGAAGAAGATTTGCTGGTGATTGTGTTTACAGGTGAGGAACTGCCACAAACAATGGAGGATATAGCTAAAGGAGGAAAAAATAATTCACTTGCAAAAGACCGACGGATAAAAAAACTGGAAGAAGAAATAGCTGCTGCCCGATATGATATGGCTTCCATTACGCAAGACCAGGAGGCAGCCAACGAAGAACTGCAAAGTGCCAACGAAGAAATAGTTTCGAGCAACGAAGAATTACAAAGTTTGAATGAGGAGCTCGAAACATCAAAAGAAGAAATTGAATCTACCAACGAAGAACTGATAACTACTAATCAGGAATTGCAAGCGCGCATTCAGCAGGTGGAGGAATTATATAATTATTACGAAGCCATCCTTTCCACCATTCACGAGCCAATGCTGGTGCTTGATAAAGATATTCGCATTAAATCTGCCAACAAATCGTTCTATAAAATGTTTCGTGTTTCGGAAGAAGAAAGTATTGGTTTATCATTATTTAAACTTGGAAATAATCAATGGAACATACCACGTTTGCGAGAATTGCTGGAAGAAATTGTTCCTAAAAATAATCACTTTCAGGATTTTGAAGTAGAACATACTTTTCCTGTTATCGGTCACAAATCAATGCAGCTAAATGCACACCGTATTATTCAGCAAAGTAGTAATGAGGAATTAATAGTGCTCACCATTTCAGACATTACAAAAATAAAAAAGTTAGCTCACGAACTTCAATTGAAAGAAAAGAAAGTATTGGAAGTGCAGCTGGAGGTGGAGAAAAGGACAAATAAAAAAATTGAAGAGACCAATATTAGGTTAACAGAAGCAAAAAGTAATGCCGAACAAAAAACACAAATAGCAGAAGATGCAGTGAAAGCTAAGCAGCAGTTTCTCTCCAATATGAGTCACGAAATACGTACTCCTATGAATGCAATAATCGGGTTTACAAATATCATTTTAAAAACAAAATTAGATGATGCACAAAAGCAATATATAAATGCTGTTAGAATATCGGGCGAGGCATTGCTTGTTTTAATTAATGATATACTCGACCTTGCCAAGGTAGATTCCGGTAAGATGACCTTTGAGCAAACTCATTTTAATTTATTTGATTCTGTTTCGGGAATGCTGCAACTCTTTGAAACAAAAATGAAGGAAAAGAATCTGAAATTAGTAAAAGAGTATGATGATGCAATTCCCGCAATTATTGTGGGCGACCCAATGCGTTTGCGCCAGATAATTTTAAACTTATTAAGCAATGCAGTAAAGTTTACTTCTGTGGGAATCATTTCGGTAAATGTAAATATGTTGAAAGAAGATGCTGAAACAATAACCATAGAATTTATCATTGCAGATGCAGGTATTGGAATACACGAAAACAAACTGGAACATATTTTTGAAGATTTCGGACAAGAGAGTTATGAAACTTCCAGACTCTACGGTGGTACCGGTTTAGGACTTTCTATTGTTAAAAAACTGGTAGAGCTACAGGGAGGAACTATTAGAGTAGAAAGCAAAACAAACAAGGGTTCTACTTTTAGTTTTGTATTCAATTTTAAGAAGTCGAATACAACCTCCGCCATAGAAACAACCGCAGAAAAGGAAATAATTGAAAATAACAAGCTGGAAGAAACAGAAATAAAAAACATAAAAGTATTGGTTGCGGAAGACGTTGCTTTGAATCAGCTTTTAATAAAACTAATTTTGTCCGATTTTGGTTTTGAATTCGATATTGTAAGCAATGGGAAAATTGCAATCGAAAAGATGCAAAAAAACAAATATGATATTATTCTGATGGATTTGCAAATGCCCGAAATGAATGGCTTTGAAGCCACAGAATACATTCGGAGCAAAATGAAATCTAAAATACCAATTATAGCGCTCACTGCCGATGTTGCCACTATGAATGTTGAAAAATGTATTACGGCAGGGATGAATGACTATATATCCAAACCAATAGACGAAAAATTATTATATAGTAAGATTTTTGAATGTCTCAAACAACCTACTTAACTTTTTTGCTTTAAGTACAATTTGTTTTTTTAACTTTATCTAATCGGCTTTTTTTTCGTTTAGCTTTGTATTTCTCTCTTGGCGGTTCATCATTCAGTTCATTCATTTGCCGGTAGGCATTTAATAACGTATTAGGAATATCTCCTTTGTTGTATATTTTAAATAATGAATAGCTATTATAAGGAACAGAGTTTTCATCATCAGAAAACTTTATTCGTTTGCCAGTTCCGTTTTCTATCTTTCGGAAAATTATCTGTTTCTATTGTTATCATTTCACTTTATTTTGTAAATTATTTTAAAGTACAAAGGTCTTGATGTTTTAAAAGATAGATATTACACAATATTAAAAACAACTTACATCAATCACAAATTGAAAGATTTTTTTTTATTTTCTTATATCCATTGTACCTGTTTTGGTAAGGTCGATATGAAAAGATTCTTTCACAGGGTTGGTAGATTCGATAATTGCAGACAGCGTTAATGTATAATTATATCGGGTTTCGTCTTTAATCACATCCATAAATATTTTCCCTGCTTTATTAATATCAATCTCGATGGGAAGACTGACAAAGGTTTCGCCATTAGGTTTTATATTAATAACTCCTGGATAAATTCCTTTTATATTTCCCTTTTCTGAAACCATCATATTGTAATTCATATTATTTATTGACAATGCAACAGGATTATAGTTAGTTACTTTTATTTTGGCTTCGGCAAGAATATATTTCAGGCGAATTTTTTTATATTTTATTTCCACAACCTCCAGTTCAGGTGGTTGCGGCAGTTTAAATTTAGTTGTTTTATTTATAGCAATTTCCGAACTGCCAAGTACAGTCGAACATTTAAGACCAACCGTGATGGTATAACTCGAACTGTCCCCACCTTTTCGTTGTGCTTTCAAATCCTTAATAATAGCGATGTACGGAACCTTTAATGAAAAGTCAATTGTATCTGCTCCGTTACCCAGTAATATAACACCAATAAATTTTTTGTTTTTCAAATACGTTTTATCAAGCAGCGAAACTTTGTATTTAATGGTATCTGCTTCAATTTTGAGGAACGATTTATTTCGTATTGATAATTTTGAACTGATAAAGGCGGTGTCGTTTTTTACACTAATAAGTATATCGCCCATTTGTTTTACTTCAGGAATAAAATGAGCTTTTATCTTGTCGTGAAAAATAAAAAT
>CAILDT010000687.1 GCA_903833025.1 uncultured Bacteroidota bacterium
TTGCGGAATTTATTATTTCATCCTTTTTACAAACAACAAAACAAACAAAACACTTTTATATTCCGCATTATTTATTGGCTTGGCAGTGCTAACAAAAGGACCTGTGGCTGTTTTAGTTTTCGGGTTGTGTGTGTCGGCGTATTGGGTTATTAAACGCTTTAAGCCAATACTAAATTTAAAACAAATTTCTATTTATGTAATTACAGTTGCTTCAGTTGGTGGGTTATGGTTTCTATTACTTGCTGTAACTGGCAATACAAGTATTATCAAAGAATTCTTTTTATATCAAATCAGATTATTTAATACAGAGGATGCCGGGCACGGCGGTCCATTTTATTATCATTGGCTAGTTTTATTAATTGGTTGTTTCCCTGTTTCCATATTTGCTTTGCGAAGTTTTAAAAGAAGTAACTACGATACTCCATATCAAAAACATTTTAAATTATGGATGATGATTTTATTTTTTGTAGTGTTGATTCTTTTCAGCTTGGTAAAAACAAAAATCATTCACTACTCCTCCTTGTGTTATTTCCCTTTAAGCTTTTTAGGTGCTTATGTAATCCACAAATTGATGAGTGCCGAAATTCAATGGAAAAAAATAACCTCCATTTTATTATTAGGAATTTCAGGGGTAATAGGCATTATCATTTTAGCACTGCCTTTTATTGATAAATATAAGTCAGATATTATTTCTTCAAAAATAATTGACGACCCATTTGCAATTGAAAACTTTAAAGCAAATGTTTACTGGAGTGGATACGAAGGTTTAATTGGTGCAATATTAATAATTGGAGTAAGCGCAATGTTATTTTTGATTTATAAGAAAAAAACAATAGTTGGGATTACAGGCATTTTCATCATCAGTTTATTTACTGTTAATATGGCTGCTTTGGTAATAGCTCCAAAAATAGAACAATACTCACAAGGGGCTGCTATTGAGTTTTACAAATATCTAAGCGATAAAGATTGTTATGTTGAAACGATTGGTTATAAAAGCTACGCCAATTTATTTTATTCAAACAAAAAAGAACCGGCAAATAAAAAAAGTTTGGAGATGGATTTTCTATTAAGAGGACCTGTTGATAAACCTACTTACTTTATTTGTAAAAATATTGATTTGCAGGATACTCAAAAACAATATTCTGAATTGAAAGTGTTATATAAAAAAAATGGTTTTGTCTTTTTAGTTAGAATAAAAAAATAAGATTTATTCTCTTCTCCTTCTTACTTTTGATTTGAAAGGTTTCTTTTTTACAATCCAGTAAATAAAAACAAGAATCCAGATTGCCCAAATCCATATCATTTTTTCTTATTGTAAATTTTGCTTTTATTTAGCCCCATTTTATAGAAAAAATGTTTGAAAGAAACATTTAAAACTCCTAAACCATATTTCATACTCCTGCTGAAGTTAATAGAAGAAGCATCGGGGAAGTATTTGGTTGGGCAAGTGATTTCAGCTATCTCAAACCCTGCCATAAATATTTGGGAAATCATTTCGTTATCAAAAACAAAATCATCATTGTTGGCTTCATAGTCCACAGTTTCTAAAACTTCACGAGAAAATGCTCTATATCCTGTATGATATTCAGAAAGTTTTTGATTGATTAAAATGTTTTGTGATAGCGTTAAAAACCGATTGAAAATATATTTATACATCGGCATACCGCCTTTTAATGCACCTTTTCCTAAAATACGCGAACCAAATACAACGGGATATAAATCATTAGCGATGATGTGTGCCATTGATGAAATAAGTAACGGAGTATATTGATAATCGGGATGCAGCATAATTACTATGTCAGCATTTAATGCTAAGGCTTTATCGTAGCAGGATTTTTGATTGCCACCGTATCCCCTATTATTCTGATGCTTTATAATATGTTTAATTCCTATTCTGGTAGCTACTTCCACCGTATCATCCTTACTTACATCATCCACCAATACTACTTCATCCACTATATCAAACGGAATTTCGTTATATGTTTTTTCGAGTGTTTGAGCGGCATTGTAGGCTGGAAGCACCACAACTATTTTTTTATTTCTTATCATATCTTATTTATTGTCGGCAAAAGTAAGAAAATAAATTTTTGGAGCGCTATCTACTTTAATCTTAGTTTTGTAAAATGAAATCATCCATTAAAAATGCTACATCAACTAAATTTATTCTTGTTCTTTTAGGCATTTTGCTATTCTCCTATACTACTGCACGATGTTTTCTGCTTTCTATTACCTGGGACGAAGCATATACTTACATAGAGTTTATTAGCAAAGGTGTTTTATTTCCTGTCAATAACTTACGTATGTCGCCCAACTACCATCTGCTGCTTACGTTGCTTGATATTAAGTTGGTTAATTTATTTGGCGTAAGTGAATTTGTTTTGCGTTTGCCTTCGTTATTCGGGCATTTGCTTTTTCTTTTTTATGCTGCTAAATTGGTTTTTCGTTTCGACAATAAGTTGGTTGTTATTTTATCTTTCTTGATAATAAATCTTAATCCATATATGCTCGATTATTTTTCGTTGGCTCGTGGTTACGGACTTTCGTTAGGATTTATGATGGCAAGTATTTATTATTTGTATCTGTTCTATTTTAATTTTTCAAAAAACAGGTACGCAGTATTTTGTTTGGTTTCAGCAGCATTGGCAACCCTTTCAAATTTGGTGTTGTTTAATTTGTTTCTTGTTTTGTATTGTTTAATTATCTTATTAAAGTGCAACAACATTGCAAGCACCGAAAAAAATATCCGCAAAAGAAATGCTGCTTTATTAAAAGTTACGGTTTTTAATTCATTAATAATATATGCTATTGTACTGTTAACTGTGCCTGTTGTATTAACGTTAAAGTTAACCATTATTAATTCGTACGGTGGATATTCAGGGCTTTGGAGCGATACGCTAAGCGAAACCATTAACACTAATTTTTATGGATTACCGTTTACTATTTTGTTACACTGGGTTGTAAAAGCAGTGGTGCTTTTAGTTTTTATTTGCTGTTGTTATTTATCTTTCTCAATATTAAGAAAAAAAGAAAACACAACTAAATCGTTTATTCCTGTATTGCTTTCCATCATTGTTTTAAGTGCCTTTGCTACCTCTTTGCAACATTATTCGTTCGGTACGTTATACCTCACTAATCGCACAGCTTTATTTTTAATTGTGTTGTTTAATTTACTTATCGTGTTTTTTTTAAATGATTTAATTAATAGAAATAAAAGGTTCATCTTGATTAGCACATTAATTGCTTTAGTCTCCATTACTCATTTCTCTTATTCGTTTAATTTTAAATATGTGCTCGATTGGAAAACGGATGCCGATACAAAAACAATGTTTTCGGATTTGCAAAAAATAAAGAACACTGCTAATTCAGCGGATAAAAAGCTTTTTATATCGCCAACATTAGAAGAAGCTTTTAGTTTTTATACAGCTATTGATAAAAAAA
>CAILDT010000688.1 GCA_903833025.1 uncultured Bacteroidota bacterium
ACGTGATGTGTTTCTTCATTTTTTTTAACCAGCAACATTTGTACTTCAAAGCCAGGTGGCTTTTTAGATAGTTCCAATATTTGTTCGTTCGCATCAGGCGAAGAATCGGGTGTGATGAGAAATCCTAAAATAGCAATTACAATAAAAACAGAAATCATTATTAATCCAAACATCGACAACTTGTTTTTCTTTAATCGTTGCCAAGCTATGGACGATAATGATTGTGAAGTTATGTCCCTTTTATTTTTCATTTATAATTCTTCCTTTCCATTCGTACTTTCTGCTTAGTCCCATAAACCCAACAAATACTACATAAAATAAATAAATAAATTGCAGAGGGAAAAAATAAAACAGTAATTTTCTTTCTCTAAAAAATACAGTTGCTAAAAGTAATAACAAAAAATCAATCCCGCATTTTGCAGCAAAAAGAAGAATACAAATTTTAATGACAGATAAATTAAATAAAATTGCATCAGGATATAAACACCCAACAACAGCCAATAGCAAAAGAAACAAGCTAAAGAAATAAACAGTTAAAGAAACAAACTTCGTTTCGGTATTTAATAAACCAAATGGTTTTGATGCCCAACGTTTTCGCTGACTAAAAAATTCTTTAAGAGTTGGTTTAGGGTCGGTAATGACTGTAGCGATCGTACTTTTTAAAAATTTAATCCCGTCCGGATATTTTTCTTTTATTTTATACATCAGCAATACATCGTCTCCAGTAGCTGTTCCATCTATTCCTTCAAAACCATTTACTTCATCAAACACTTCTTTGGTATAAGCCAAATTAGCTCCATTACACATAATAGCATTTCCGAAATATAAAGCACCACCTCCACTCACCATCAACGACATAAATTCTATAGATTGAATTTGATTAAATATAGAACCAAGACTATTAATATATACCGGAGATACAATCATCTTCGCATTTGTATATCTATAAAAATAAACAATATCCTGGAGCCACCTTTCCTCCATCGAGCAATCCGCATCAATGGTTATAATCAATTCTCCTTTTGCAATTTTCATTGCAGTAGTTATCGCATCTTTTTTTCCCGAACCATTATTTACAATAAGTTTAATATTTTTTTCACTACCATTAAACTCATTTATCACATCAACAGTTTCATCCGTAGAGCCATCATCAACGATAATTATTTCATACATCGATTTACTATACCCTTGAATCATCAAATCTTCCAGCAGCATATCCATATTATCCTCCTCATCTCTTACAGGAATTATAATGCTTACAAAAACATCATCATCGGGTCCGTCAAAATGAGGAACAGATAATATCCAGCCGATGCAAAACATAGCAATCATAATGGTATAAATCAAACCCAGAAAAATAGCAATACAAACAATTATTTCTATTACAATTTCCATTTATGATTCTTTAAAGAATTTTAATTTCCAAATAAATATTCCGCCGATTAAAGCAGGAAATGCAAGATTAATAAACCACAACAATAACGAAGCAGCAACTATTGAAGATGAATGCGGATACAATGGCGAAAAAAAATAAACTGCCGTTGCACCACGCACTGCTATTTCCGAAAGTGCAACTGTTGGGATTACCGACGTTACAAAAAAAGTAAGAGCAATCAACGAAAAGAAAATAGTAGTACCTGCATTAACTCCAAATAATTTTAACACCAAATAATATTGAAACGAAAATACCGAATACCTTATCAACGATAATAAAAACAAAACAACCAATTCCGCTTTCGAATAAAGCGTTAACACCTCAATATATTTTTTATACTTTTTAAAATATTTATTTCTTTTTCGATAAATAAAAACCAAAATAGAAACAAACAAAACAAAACAAAACAAAAGCAACCACACCACATTCGCAGAAACAAATTCAGAAGTTCTAAAATAATCTTCATACCTGCTTTCCAAAATATAATACCCCGAAACACCAGCAATAATAGTAATCAGCATTTGCAAAGCACCACCAACCATACTTGCAATAGTCGCTTGAATTTTATCCGCTTTCTCCAAATAAAAAACTCTACCCGCAAACTCCCCTACCCTATTAGGTGTAAAAATACTTATCGTAACACCCGAAAAAACAGACGATAAAGATTTCAAAAAAGAAATTTTTTCAAACTTCGAAACCAAAATTTTCCACTTCACCGCCTCCAATCCCCAATTAATAAATAAAAGAAAACAAGCCAAACACAAACAACTTTTATCAGCCCCTTCAAAAAAACCAGAAAATTCAACCGTATTATTTGCAACAGAAACTTTTTGCCAGATATAATAAATCGAAAAAATAAAAATCACCATCTTAATTAAAAGACTTATAACTTTGTAAAAATATTTTCGGTAATTCACTTTCATAATTACAACAATGATAACAAAAAAAATGCACCTCAAATAAAATATGACACCCAACACCACAGATAAAATAATACTCGGCGTGGACCCTGGCACGTCCGTTATGGGTTACGGACTCATCCACATCAAAGGAAATAAAATGGAATTAATAGCAATGGGCGTACTCCGACTCGAAAAAATAGAAAACCACCCACTGAAACTTCAGAAAATATTTGAAAAAATAATCTCCCTAATCGACCAATATAAACCCGACGAATTTGCCATCGAAGCACCCTTTTTCGGAAAAAACGTACAATCGATGCTCAAATTAGGCAGAGCGCAGGGAGTGGCTATTGCCGGTGCTTTGTCCCGCAACATCCCGATTCAAGAATACTCGCCCAAAAAAATAAAACAATCCATCACCGGCAATGGAAACGCCTCCAAAGAACAAGTATCCGCAATGCTCAAATCACTATTAAACTTTAAAGAAACACCCGAATTTCTCGACGCAACCGACGGACTCGCCGCCGCAGTGTGCCACCACTTTCAAAAAAAACCAGGCACCGCCGCAAAATCCTACACCGGCTGGAAAGCTTTTTTAGCCGACAACCCAACAAAGAAAATTTAGACAAACTAATAACAACATTAGACCTCTTTCATAATTGATGTGCTTTTTCTTTTGAGTTCTTCATTACGAGGGCTTTTCGCCCGAAGCAATCTATCGGAAATGGTTCTTTAGGGATTGCTTCGGGCGAAAAGCCCTCGCAATGACGTAATGCCTCCAAATCAGAATTGAATTACGAAAGAAGTCTAATATACGCCACCACTCATAACTCATAATGCATAACTCATAATTCATAATTGTTTTCAGGGCGGCAACATCCCATTTCATCGCAACATATTCCCCGCCCACACGCGGTATCTTTTTTTCTTTAATTTTTTCGCTACGCGGTAATGGACAAAAAAAGGATACTTCGCGCGGGTCGGGCGCAAATGGCAAAGTCATCACTTTTAATAACCCCAAAAAACCAAAAAAGCATATAGCGAAGTACGAAAGTTTACTTCCGAACATCGAAAGTTTACTTCTGAAGTACAAAAGTTTACCTCAGAAGTACGAAAGTTTACCTTAGAAGTGCAAAAGTTTACTTCCGAAGTACGAAAGTTTACCTCAGAACATCGAAAGTTTACCGCCGAAGTGCGAAGGTTTAGTGGATGAAGTACGAAAGTTTACTTCAGAACATCGAAAGTTTACTTCCGCAGTAAGAAAACTTAGTAAAAAACAACAAAATTGTTACGAAAAAAACTTACTTCTTATATTCTCTGCTATTTGGGCAAGTTCGTCTTTGGAAGGAGATAATTTAGGCTGAGTAAAATTAATGTCATTCGCCGTATTCATCGGCACCAAATGAATATGAGCGTGCGGCACCTCAAGCCCAATAACCGCCACACCAATGCGTTTGCAAGGCACAGCCAATTTTATTGCCTTAGCTACCATTTTGGCAAACACCATCATTTCAGCCAAATCCGCATCAGCAATATCAAAAATATAATCGGTTTCGGTTTTAGGAACCACCAACACGTGCCCTTGCACAAGCGGGAAAACATCCAAAAAAGCAAAAAATTTATCATTCTCCGCAATCTTGTAACAAGCAATTTCGCCCGAAATTATTTTAGAAAAAATGCTCGGCATTTAGCGAGAAATCTCCATTATCTCAAACTTCATAATTCCAGAAGGTACTTTTATATCAGCAATATCACCTTTCTTTTTGCCAAGCAACCCCTTGCCTATAGGTGAATCCACAGAAATTTTCCCTTCCTTCATATTCGCCTCATTTTCCGCCACCAGCGTATAAGTCATCGTAGCACCATTAGCAGTATTCTTAATCTTCACCTTCGATAAAATCAATACCTTTGACAAGTCCAAAGTAGATTCATCAATCAAACGGGCGTTACGCACCACGGCTTCCAACTTCGAAATCCGCATTTCCAAAAGCCCTTGAGCTTCTTTCGCCGCATCGTATTCCGCGTTTTCCGACAAATCACCTTTATCGCGTGCTTCCGCAATTTGTTTAGAAATAGAAGGGCGTTCGTGAGCTTTCAACTCGTGCAACTCATCCTGCAACTTTTTTAAACCTTCTTCAGTAAAATAAGATATGTTTGACATAGTTTTAAATTTTAAGTGTCTTTAATTAAAAGCGAAAGAGAATCCCGCATCGCTGCGGGACTCTCTTTTATGAATACAAATATATGTAATTTTTTGTTTCTACAAATTTATTCTTGCACCAATGGAGTGCGTACCACCAAAAGTATTGGTAGCCCTGTAAGAATAATCAATCGCAAAAGTAGATTTGTTTTTACCAAACGGAACTTCGAAAGAGAAACCAGCACTTGGTCCCCTCAAAGCACTTGTAAGACTACTATTAGTAGATGTAGCAGCAGAAGAATTATCAACGCTTTTGAAAATTCCCTTTTCAAACGTGTAACCAACACGAAGCATCAACATACCTTTCCAAGCATATTCTACTCCCAGTTTATATTGGTCTTTCTGAAACGAATAAGAAGTAAAAGTACCCATAGCAGTAATGCGATGAACTTTCATTGAAGCACTATCTTTCTTCACATAAAAATCGTAACCCATACCAATGCTAAGTAATGAAGGCAACTGAAATTGAGCAGCACGTTGGTCAACCGTCATAACAGTAGAAGTAGTACTTGCAGGCACTGGAGTTTTAAATGATAAACCATCGCCACTGTATTTCATTGTTGGTCCCCAGTTTTGCAACGCAATACCAAATTTCAATTGGTCGTGTTTACCAGTTACATATTGAATACCTGCATCCAAAGCAACACCTCTTGCACTCACATTCGAAATTTTTTCAGTGATTACTTTTACAGCTAATCCTCCATAAATATTATCCGAAAAACCTTTAGCATACGACAGCGTCATATTCAAAAACTGAGGCGTATAAGTTCCCAATCCTCCTTCCGGCAAATCAGTAGTAGTGATAGGAATATCACCAAATCTCATAGAAGAGATAGCCAAACCGATTGCTCCCGTTTCTCCAACGTGTTGCGTTAAACCAAAAGCATTGATATTAATATCAGTACCTTTTAACCACTGCGTGCGAGTAAACAACAACTCTGTTTTTTTGGTGAATGCCGTTCCAGCAACATTCGAAAACATCGACTCCAGTCCTCTCACCCCAGCCATATTACAGCCCGCCCATCCAGAACTACGAGCCCAAGGGTTAATTAATATTTCAGTGGCACCTGCCTGCCCTGAACGGTCTGGATTACCTGCTTTTGTTTCAATGCTGGAAGTAGCAAAAAGTCCAACAAGCGCAAGTGATGTTAATAATCTTCGGTAGTTTTTCATATCCATTTATTTATGTAAATCTTTTAGTTTCTTATTCAATTCCTATTCTTAATACGCATCCAAATCTAAAGGACGCAACACTCCGAACCATTTAATAGTTTTTTCACCCACTTCAGGCACATCCACGTGGATAATATACAAACCACTGGAAATAGGTATCCTAACCTGATTTTTCAAATCCCACTCTAACGAAGTTACAGCATTACCTTGTATATCTCTCGACGCAGTAGAGCCCACATTATAAGTACTTTGGTCAACTTTATACGTTCTAATAAGCGTTCCGTTAATAGTGTAAATAGTTACGGTACACTTTTCAGGTAGATTAGTTATTTTAACTTTCGTTTCTAAAGTGCTAACCTCATATCCCGAATAAGCATAATAAGGATTAGGAACAACATTAATTAAATCAAGAGCTTTAACAGCAGCATCCGAATTATTAATTTTTGTACCAATATCGCTAGTACCAAAATCATAAACAGGGAAGTTTTTGTTAATAGGGTTACTTCCTACAACAGTATCTTTATTGGTACTATAACCTAAAGTATATGATTTAGCTACCCTTAATCTTATTTTAACATCACACTCCAACAACGAATGTCCAGCAGCCAATAAAGGGATATTTACCCACATTGCATCTCCATAAACTAATTTTTTATAAGCCTCGCTACTACTAACTGCAGTTAATAAATCGTGCATTTTTTTACCAGCATCATATCTTGGAATGTTCTTTATAGTTCCATCAGGAAAGTTTGGATCGCCTTGAAAAACATTATCAAAATTGTGACCAAAAACATAAATATAATGTTGTCCGCCAAATAATGGAGTACCATCAGGCGCTAAATCGGTTGAAGTTGGATTCCAAATCATATCACCACCATTATTATCTGTGCCTCTATAGAATGAGTTTTCACCAAAAGCCATATTCAAACGTTCGCCTGTTTCTATGTTAATTGCATATCCTGGAAACCAACCCATACCAGTTGCAAAATCATTATTATCTCCTGATGGATAATTAGCAATACCACTTTTATCTACAGAAGGAGATGCACGTAATCCCATTTTCTTCGCATTTCCGATTGCATTTAAAGGGTCATCTTGTAACTCTATAACAGGGCATCTTGTCCATTTCGATTGGTCTGAAGTAATAACAACATCCACACTAGCAGTATTTTTCATCGAATTAGAGGGTGCATTGGTTATCCAAGCTGGACCGCCACTATAATATGTAGGAGTTCCACCTGTAACTCTAATATCACCAGCACAAAGTGCATAGGGAGCCCAAGTGCCACCAATTACTTTTTCATAATATTGTCCATCATCTTTTCCAACTTTATCGCCATAACCTGAAGGTCCTCCAGCAGGAACAACATAAGTTCCTGAACGTATCCAATTATGATTGGCTGCAAAAATATCTGTGAATGGGTCAGTTCCTTCGTCATCTGCAATACCTGTTAACCAAATTTTAGAAGGGTCAGCAAATGTCATTGTTCCCTCTAAAAATGAATTATTCACGTTACCGCCTATTCCTGGGTTAATAGCATTTACAATGTTAACTGATAGTCCCCATTTAGGTAAAAGTGTATTACTAGAGTTTACAGAACCATACCCCTGACCACAAATAATTTGTTCGTTTGGCAAGCTAATATTAGTTTCAGAATGCACTGTATCGTGTGTATCCAAATTAATTAAATCCCAAGTAGAAGCCGAAGATATAGAATTAGAAACTGGATGTAAAATAAATCTAAAGCTATTATTTACTGGAACATTTAATGGGTCAACCACCTGAATAGTAGCTGGTCCGTGAGAGTTTTCATAAACAGGATGAATCGAACGGTAACCTGTTGAAGCACTCATTGCTTCGTCAACAGATGAAGAAGTGATATCTAAAACATTTCCTCCATTTCCATTTCCTTCAATTCTTACTAACTTAGGACCACTACCATAACCGCATTGCGCTTGAGTCCCCCCATTTTCAGAATCTGGAATGTGAGGAATTGCTGTGTGATAAAAAGTAGGATCTGAAGCTAATCTACCAGCGATAAACGGTTGGTAATCTTTTAAAACATTTAAATTAATAGGGTTTTGTGTTGGGCTATAACCATAAGCAATTACTGTGTAATAATATGTTTTATGATTAATCAACTGGTCGTCTCCAGTAGCAAATAAATCTTTTGTTACTTCAATAGAGTGAACAATTCCCTTATCTGCACCATTTACCATTTCTTGAGGAACGAGAGCTGAAATAGTAACATCATTTGAATAATTTACTATTTGAGCAATTCCATCCTTTTTATCACACTGGAAAACAATACGTGCTTTGTCCACGTTGTATAAATCTGTTGCACCCACGTTACCGTCTTTTAATTGATATACAATGTATCCCTGAAAGCGATATGCGGAATCAACATTAGTTGATTTATCATAATCTTCGGTATAGTTTTCATTGTGATATTTATTATCTGTGGTATCTTTTCTATTATTGTTAGAGCCCTGCGGATTTGACCAAAACAAAACAAGCTTTTTATCCAATTCCTGAATTTTTAGACTTGGAGCGGTTGGACCGTCTAAAGTAGAAAAACAATTATTAAAAAGTTGTTGTGCTTTTGAATCAGCACCTTTTAATAAAGCT
>CAILDT010000689.1 GCA_903833025.1 uncultured Bacteroidota bacterium
GTTCAACCTTACTCACGACCAAACCGGCGGCGATCGGTTCATCGTCATCAGAACTCGCGCAAACGCCTGGTGTAAGATTATTAAACATGGCGGAAATATCAAAGGGTTCCAAACTAGAAGAAGGCACTATGAAATTGTTTTCCGGCGGTGACCAAATTCAAGCGCGACAACTCTTCCAAGAAAGCAAGACTTTTACACCTCAATTCAAGATGATTTTACAGACGAATTTTGATTTCGAGATTACGGCGAATGATGACGGGACATGGCGGCGTCTGCGTTATATTACTTTTGCTTCCAAGTTTGTGGAGAAACCGTATGAAGGGAAATATGATCGGGCAGAACATCCTTATCAGTATCCTAGAGACGAAAATATATCGGATAAATTTAATATCTGGGCGCCTGTATTATTGTCCATGTTAGCGCAAGTCGCTTTTAAAACGGAAGGCATTGTCAAAGATTGTCAGACGGTATTGAAAGCAAGTGAATCAAAACGCGAGAACAATGATTATCTGGCGGCCTTTGCGCGTGATAAAGTCCGGCGTAAAGACGGTAAACATATTAAGAAAACCGAATTATTGGAAACGTTTAAACAATGGTATTTGTCGTTCAATCCTGGCAGCAAGACTATCCCGAAAGGGAAAGAAATTGTGGATTATATGACCTTGAAATATGGCGAATGTAGTAAAAATGGTTGGAAAAATGTGGAGATTATTTATAATGAAGAGGATGACTAGGGGGCGCTGCCCCCTCACCCCCGCGGGGCTGTGCCCCTGACCCCCCTTTATGGGGCTGCGCCCAGCCGACCTTTTTCGGATTTGTGTAGTGCTTTTTTTTCAGTTGTATGGTGAAAAAAAAGTATCAAAAAGGGGCTCAGCCCCTTCAACCCCAATGGCAGCGAAGCCCCATAAGGTCGGCGGGCTTGCATAGCGGGCGGCGAAGCCCCCATAAAACGGGGGCGTGGGGGAGAATCCCCCATCTAGTCCTTGTTCAATTCCCCCAAGATGTCCTTATGTGATCTATGACTAAACCAATAAATCAACACATCAACAATAATGAACACCCATTTAATAATTAAATTCAAAATAACTGGGATAAGACTGATGATAATAAGAATAAACCAAATCATTTTATTTAAATAGAGCTTATCTGGTATAAAATTACCAAAAATAATATATGAAATAACTGTACTATAATATAAAAACAACATCACTCTTCGATATGTTCTCTGGCTAGTTGTATCTTTAACCTCGTAAACGACTTTTCGTTCACTCGTCTGCAATATTCGCTCATACATATCTAATTTTTTCAATAAATCCTCTTGCTCTTTTTCTCTCACCTGTAATAATTCTACTGTTCGTTCGGCAAACATTTTCTGCCCCTGATACTGTTTCAAAGATTGGGTTAAATTAGCCATAAATTCTTGTTGTTTTTCAATCGAATTTTTTTTCAGTTCATTCGCCGTGTTAGCAAACCGATCAATAATCGTCATATCATAAATATTATTACCGCCTTGTTTACCATTATTATATTGATAATAATTCTTTTCCGCCAAGCTCAAATCAAGCGGCGCATCTAGATAATTCTTTCTTTTATCAGTCAAAATTCTCTGTAAATTTGTATTTTTTTTATTTATATAATTCGGACTACCTACTGGATTCATTATTCTATCGGCAACTTCATCAGAAAAATTGGACGATATTGTATTGAGTTTATCAGTAATTGTTTTTAA
>CAILDT010000690.1 GCA_903833025.1 uncultured Bacteroidota bacterium
ATTGTAAATACAATTGAATCGTTTGAAGAAAATGCACCTGCTGATTTCGCATTGTTTACTTTATTTAAAGACAAAGAAGATGATATGGTTTTTGTAAAAGATTTATTTTGCGAAACAATATTAAAAAACGATGAGCTCGAAAAACTAATACAAAACAAAACACAGAATTGGGATGTAGAACGGATAGCGATGATGGATGTTTTACTTATGAAAATGGCTATTACCGAACTTATTCATTTCCCCAACATCCCTGTTAAAGTTACTTTAAATGAGTACATTGAAATTTCTAAAACATATTCCACACCCAAAAGCAACCTGTTTATTAATGGCATTTTAGATAAATTAGTAGCCGATTTAACAAAAGAAAACAGAATAAATAAAACAGGAAGAGGGCTGATGATGAACGAATCGAAAGAAAATATTAAAAAAGAGTTTAATAAGAAACCCTTTAAAAAAAGTAATTATAATAAGCGTAGTGATACTAATTATAATAAACGTGATAGTGATAATTATAAAAAACCTAACGATAATAATAATAAACCTGATGATTATTATAACAGGCATAATCCCGATGATAACTACAACAACGACAGAAGTTAATAATTAAATAAAACAATAAAGATGAAATCAATTTGTAAACTATTTGCTCTATCAATAGTTGTGCTTGCAGCCAGTTGCGGAAACGGAAAAAAGGACGATTCCACCATTTCTACCGATGTAATAAATGTACCTTCTACAGCAACGGGAAAACCTGCTACTCCTGGCTCGGCACCGGAAATTACTTTTAATGAAGCGAAACACGATTTCGGACGAATAACTCAAGGCGAAAAAGTGTCGTATTCGTTTGTTTTTAAAAATACCGGTGGTTCCGATTTAGTTATTTCATCGGCTCAAGGTAGTTGCGGATGTACCGTGCCTACCTACCCAAAAGGACCAGTAAAGGCAGGTGAAGTATCAAAAGTAGATGTAGTATTTAATAGCGAAGGTAAATCAGGATTAGTAGAAAAAACTGTTACATTGGTTACTAATTGCAACCCCAGCACAAGGGTGTTAACTATTAATGCTACTATTAATGTGAAAGAAGAATAAAAATTACAAATAACAATAAACAATTAACAAAAACTAAAAACAAACAAACAATGAATTTAATATTATTAATGGGTACGCCCGCAGCAGGTGGAGGAAGCGCACTTAGTTCTTTATTTCCACTAGTTTTAATTATCGTAGTATTTTATTTTTTTATGATTCGCCCTCAATTAAAAAAATCGAAAGACCAAAAGAAGTTTCGCGAAAACATTGCCAAGGGCGATAAAATAGTTACCATTGGCGGTATCCACGGTAAGATAGTGGACGTGCAAGAAAAAACTTTTTTGATTGAAGTAGAAGGCGGGCATAAACTTAAAATTGAGAAGAGTGCCATTTCTATGGATTCTACCACCTTGATAGGGGCAGACCCAAAATAAGTAAATGATTCTTAAATAAAATAGCGTTGGGTAAAGTAGTTGCTCAACGCTATTTTTTTGTGATTGTGTTTAGTAACTTTGTATTAAAATAATCAGCAACAATTGTTTTGAGTAAAAAAAATAATACATCAGCAACCAAAGGTATTCGTTTGAATAGACGAGCAATTACGTTTTTGTTTTGTCTCCTCATCTCCGTATTCTTTTGGCTGATGATGACACTTTCTAAACAATACACCATCTCCATCAACTTCCCGGTTCAATACATTAATTTCCCTATTGATAAAGTAATAGCTAATCATTTGCCCGAAAACATTGACATTGAAATAGAATCAAACGGATTTAATTTGCTTTGGTATAAACTAAAACATAAAAACGAAACCATTTCTATTGACATAAAAGATGCTAATCCGTTAGCGATAAAAAACCATTATTATTTATTAAGTAATTCACGAATTGATAAATTAACGTCACAGTTTAATAATGATATTAAAATTGTTAAAGTATATCCCGACAGTGTTTTTCTTAACTTCAATAAAAAAATAACCAAACGAGTAGCTGTTAAAGCAAAAGTAAATATTACTTTTCAAAATCAATATCAGCAAAAAGATAGTTTGATTTTAACGCCTGCCTTTATAGATATTTCGGGTGCGGCTGATGTGGTAGATAAAATAAACGAAGTGGAAACCATTCCATTAAATTTAAAAAATGTTACCAATTCTGTTTCTCAAAAACTGACAATAAACAAAACTGCGGCATTAAAATTTGTTGAACTTTCGCAACCTACTGTGCAAGCAATTATAAATGTTACAAAATATACCGAAGCAAGTATTGAGTTGCCAGTTGAAGTGGATAATCTTCCGTTAGGTTTTGGATTAAAAACATTTCCCGATAAAATTTCGGTAAAATATAATGTTGCATTTGATAAGTACGAAAAAATAAACGCTACACAATTCAGAGCCGTTGTTGATTTTAAAAAGATAGAAACAGGCAGTAATAAATTAAAAGTGCTGCTGGTAAAATACCCTCCCGATATAAAAGCGATAAAAATAAATCCTGAAAAGGTGGAGTATATTATTAAGAAATAAAAAATCCCGCTCTTTAATTAGAGCGGGATTTTTTAATTTTAGTTAATTAATTGATTTTATTTATTTTAGGTAAAAATGATGTTTCCAAATAATGTGTTTTTGCAGGGTTGCTTCCTTTTCGTGCAATGTTCCTTCCTTTTGATGAAATGTTCCTTCCTTTTGTTGAAATATTTCTTTTTTCGCTGAAATATTTCTTTTTTCGCTGAAATGTTCCTTCCTTTTGGTAAAATGTTCCTTCCTTGCAATGTAATGTTCCTTCCCTGCAATGTAATGTTCCTACCCTGCAATGTAAAGTTCCTTCCTTTTTTTAAAATATTTCTTTTTTCACCAAAATGTTCCTTCCTTTTCATAAAAGGAAGCTTCCCAGCACAATTTTGTGGCAAAGTGCCTTTTTCGGCTTTTTACCCTCCCGAAATTTTAAAACGCCCTGTTATTTTTTTTACAAAGAACTTTGTTTTTTCTGCCCTCCTTTTCAGTCCTCCAAAAAGGAGTACATATATATAAGGAGTGCTTCCAAATAATGCTTAGTTTTGCTTTATGAGAAAATCATACTTATATAGTATAGTGGTTTTATGCTCTTTATTTCTACAAATTGACTTAAAAGGACAGAATTTAGTTCCTAATGGAGATTTTGAGGTTTATGATACCTGTCCTAATAATGGAGGGCAAATATCGTATTCAACACCTTGGTATTCTCCAACTACCGCAACACCAGATTATCTTAATCAATGTTCTACTATTTTTTCTGTTCCATTCAATCCAGGCGGTTATCAATATGCAAGAACTGGTGTTGCTTATGCCGGCATCGCTTGCTATTTCTACCCTTCATTCTCATCCTATCGAGAATATATACAAGTTCAATTAACAGATAGTTTAATAGCTCAAAAAAAGTATTGTATTACCTTTTATGTAAATCTTGCTGACACTCATTCCTCAACATATAATATTGTTGCTATAACTGAAATAGGATTGTATTTATCGGACAATTCTATTTCATCATCTTTTCAGTTGCCTTTACCATTTATTCCTCAAATTACTTCTCCAACAAATGTGTATTTATCCGATACAGCAAACTGGGTAGAAGTTTCTGGAAACTATATTGCACAAGGTGGTGAGAAATTCATTACTATTGGAAATTTTAAAAATGATACTCTAATAAATACTACCACAATAGTTAATAACAATGGTATTCCTCTAGCTTACTATTACATAGATGATGTGAGTGTGGTGGATTGCACGGGTGTGGGGGTAACAGAATTAGGAATTAGGAATATACCCAAACCCTGCAACAGACCGCCTCACCCTAACCCTCTCCAAAGGAGAGGGGAACGTAGCTATTCATAATGTGTTAGGAGTAATACTTTATACAACAAAAATAACAGAACCGAAAACAGAAATAGATGTAAGTGGTTTTGCAAAAGGAATTTATTTTGTGCAGATAACTGTCGAAAAGAAAAATGTGGTGAACAAAAAAATAGTAGTGCAGTAACAATAAAATAAAAATGCAAAAAATAGGAATAACAGGCGGAATAGGAAGTGGAAAAACTACAGCAAGCAAAGTGTTTGAACTGCTGGGTGTTCCTGTTTATTATTCGGATGAAGAATCGAAACAACTACTTTATAATGATGAAACTATTAAAGAAAAAGTAGTTGCGCTGTTCGGAAATTCTGTTTTAAATATTTTAGGAGATATAGATAGAAAAGCATTAGGCACCATAGTTTTTAAGGATAAAGAAAAACTTCAACAATTAAATGCCATACTACATCCTGCTGTAGCCTTGCATTTCACAGAATGGGCAAAAACAAAAAGTAATGAAAATTATATTTTAAAAGAAGCAGCCATTTTATTTGAAAGCGGTGCAAACAAACAAGTAGAAAAAGTGATTACTGTTTCTGCTCCCGAAGATTTAAAAATTAAAAGAGCAATGCACCGCGATACTATCAGTAAAGAACAAGTAGAGCAACGAATGAAAAATCAGATGAGCGATGAAGAGAAAATAAAACTATCGCAGTTTGTTATTTATAATGACGAAGAGCAATTGTTGATACCACAAATTATTAAAATACATAAAGCACTTATTGGGTTTCAATAAGTGCTTTATGTATTTATTACCTTCTATGTCCACCGCCACCACCACGGTTCATTGAGTGTCCGCCACCACCACCGTTTCCAACACGACTAACTGCTTGTCCGCCACCACCACCAAACGAATGACGTGATTCTACACGTGCTTCCCGTTTTTCCGAATGGCTTTGTTTAGGTGCTTGGTTATTATTTCGGTCAGGTTTACTTTCTTTTGTGTTGTTTCTCGGTTTTTCCTGATTCACTTTATTTTCGTTTCTCGGACGCGCCTCGTTTCGTTGTTGATTCTCATTTCTGGGGCGAGTTTCATTTTTTTGCTGATTCTCATTCCTTGGTTGCGCTTCATTCCGCTGCTGATTCTCATTTCTTGGTTGATTTTCTCTTTCCTTCGAAACATTATTGTTTCGTGGCTCTTCCCTGTTTGGTTTAACATTTTCATTATTCGGTCTCGTTGTTTTATTTTGCATCGAAGCACGATTGGTCTCAATAGATTTAGTTAATAAATCGCGTCTGCCATAAGTAGTAGTATATGCGCGTGATTTAGTGCGCTCCGTTACCGTTACCGACACCGTTCTTCTTGGTCCGTAATAACCATTTACCACAGGAGTACGGCAAACCACAGTACGTTCGAAATAACCATAACGGTGATAGTGATACCCATAATACTCGTGCCAGTAAAGGGGAGCCCACGGGTTCCAATAATTAGGATAATAACCCCAGCTCCAAGGCGAAGCATAAAAAACATACGATGGTCCGTATAAATAATCCCACATATACCAGTTATCAACCGGCACATACACAACAGTACGACCACCATAATACCCATCATTATAACGGTTCTCTCTATAATAATTATCGTTATCATAATAATTATTAGTTGTATTGTTTATCACAGTTGTTCCTTGTCCGCCCGAATAACCAGGGTTTGGTGTACCTCCCGATGCGTTATCGTTTTGGTCTTTAGGTTCAACAATATAATTTTTTCCATACAGTTGTTCATCCCCAACAATCTGAATTTTTATTTTACCGTTTACTTTATCCACTTCTATAACCGCCACATCTTGCATTTCTTTTTCACTTATCTCATCTTTCAAAACAATAGCGTGCATAGTACCTTCACCATTATCAACTACTTTTATATAGTCAATTTTATTATCTCCATTCAAATCAAGATTATTTATTTTTGAATCGGATGCGTTTATTTTGCCTTCAAATTCCTCCAGTGTTTTACATTGCTGAAACACATCTAACACTGCATAAAGATTAAAGTTGTCGCCCGGCAAACCAAGTGAATCTTTAACTTGTCCTTGCGAAAAAACCGGTGAGTAAATTAAACTGCTTCCGATTATTGCGATTGATAAAATTGTTGTTTTCATTTTCGTTATTTTTGTTACAAAGTTAAGACATTTAACTCTCTTAAAGTATTAAATACATAAACTGTTCCGTTTTTATAACTACATTTACAAACAAACTATTAAAAAATGTTAACGAACAACGATATACTCAAAAAACTGCGCGTAGCACTGCAATTGAAAGATGACGATATAGTAAAGATTCTGAAATTAGCAGAGTTTGATATTTCCATACCGGAAATAAATGCACTATACCAAAAACCAGGACATCCTAACTATAAAGATTGTGGCGACCAACTACTACGTAATTTTTTAGATGGATTAATAATTTATAAACGAGGACCTATGCCTCCGAAACAAGGGCAATCGAAATAAATTATTAATATGGAAATTATCCAGAGTGATTTGGAGCCTGCTGAATTTGTTTCAAGATTTATCAGCAGAACCAACAAAAATATATTTCTTACCGGTAAAGCAGGAACTGGCAAAACCACCCTTTTACATCACATCGTAAAAAACACATACAAAAAATGTCTGGTAGCTGCGCCCACAGGTATTGCAGCTATTAACGCAAAAGGAGTTACACTTCATTCTTTATTTCAATTACCGTTCGGAAGTTTTATTCCTGTTATTCAATCAACAAGTTCCTTTAACGAAAATTCAAAATTCACCGACCCTAATACTTTAATAAAAGGGTTACAAATGTTTGATAAAAAAAGAGAATTGCTTCGCGAAGTAGAATTATTAATTATTGATGAAGTGAGTATGCTCCGTGCAGATATGCTGGATGCCATTGATGTAATTTTGCGCCACGTCAGGAGGAGGCATCACGTACCTTTTGGCGGAGTCCAATTATTATTCATAGGAGATTTATTGCAGCTTCCGCCTGTTGTAAAAGATTTTGAATGGAATGAATTAAAACAACATTATAAAAGCATTTATTTTTTCGATTCAAAAGTGTTACTCGAAAACAAACCTGTATATATTGAGTTGTATAAAATTTACAGACAAGCGGATAATACATTTGTAAATCTTTTGAATCACTTGCGGAATAATGAAATGACGGCGGAAGATTACGCGCTACTTAATAATTATTACAAACCAAATTTTAAATCTACTGCTGCTGATAGTTACATTTACCTCACTACTCACAATAATAAAGCGAATGAATTAAACAGAGATTTTTTAAATCGGTTAACCAATAAAACATTTTTGTTTGAAGCAAAAATTACTGGCGACTTTAGCGAATATGCTTATCCGATTGAGAAAACAATGGAACTTAAAAAAGGTTCGCAGGTAATGTTTGTAAAAAATGACCCAACCGGACAAGCACGTTTTTTTAATGGAAAGATTGGAATCATTACTTCTTTGAGTGATGAAGCTATAAAGGTGCAGTTCAGCGACACAGGCAATAAACTAATTGTGGAACCTTATACGTGGGAGAATATTAAATTCAAATTAAATTCTACGAATAATGATATTGAAGAAAATGTGGCTGGCACTTTTACTCAATATCCAATAAAACTAGCGTGGGCAATTACGGTTCATAAAAGCCAAGGTCTAACTTTTGATAAAGCAATAATTGATATTGGAGATGCATTTGCACCTGGGCAGGTTTATGTCGCCCTGTCGAGATTGCGTTCGTTGGATGGTTTGGTGCTTACTTCTAAAATAAATATAGGTAGTATCAGCAAGGATGAAAAAATAAATATCTATTCTAAAACACAAACGGAAGAACAAAATTTGAATGAAGAATTATCTAATGAAACACATCTGTTTGTAAAAAACTATGTATTGCGTAGCTTCGATTTTGATGCTGTGATAAGGCAAATACAGGAACACGCCGATAGTTATACTAAAAAAGATGTAGCAAGGTCTGCTAAACAACGCCATCATAATTGGGCAAAAGAACTGGAAAAAGAGTTGCTTGAAATTAAACCTGTTGCTGATAAATTTAAAAATCAATTGCTGCAAATTACGTTCAATAAAGAGGCAGGGTATCTGGAACATTTGCATTCAAGGGTTGTTGCAGCAGCTTCTTATTTCACTCCTGTTTTAAAATCCGTTTCAACAAAAATATTTAAAAACATAGCGGTTGTTAAATCAGAAAAGAAAATTAAAACGTATGTGGAAGAATTGTTTGGATTGGAGCTTTTGTTTTTTGAACAACTGAAACTAATTAGCAAATCCTCATTCTTAATAGAAGCAATTATAACGAATAAAGAATTTACTGGCGATGAAGTAAAAAAACTTTATACTGATTTGCACAGAGATGAACAAATAAAAGAATTGCTAACCTCCACAGGAACAGTAGATTCGGACGAACCGGCCAAAGAAAGGAAGCCAAGAATAAGGAAACCTAAAGGTGAAAAGAAAGAAAAGGTAGATACTAAAATGGAAACATTAAAACTTTATAAGCAAGGTATAAAGATTAATGAAATAGCAATTGCACGAGGAATGGCAGAAACAACTATTGAAGGACACCTTGCTCATTTTGTAGTAAAAGGTGAATTGAAAGCCATTGATTTTATTTCCGCAGAAAAAAGCGAACGTATTATTTCCGCTGCTAAAAAATTAAACACTCTTTTTTTCGGACAAATAAAACAAGCAGTGGGGGATGAATATACGTATAGTGAAATAAAATTTGCGGTAGCAGGTTATCTTTCTACAAACCCTGAAAATAAAATGGAAGGGAGTAATTAGATACTCGTTCTTACTTATTGAATTATTTTAACCTCTGTTCTTCTGTTTACTGCGTGCTCTTCATCAAGACAAACTACTCCATCCGAACAGCTATTAAGTATTTTAGTTTCGCCATACCCTTTAGCAGTAATTCTTTTCGCATCTATTCCTTCCACAATTAAAAACTCTTTTGCCGCTCTCGCTCTTTTTTGTGATAGCTTTAAATTATATTCACTTGTTCCTCTTGCATCCGAAAACGATGAAAACATTATATGAAACTTTGGATTCTCCGTCATTATATCCACAATCTTATACAATGTTTTAATTGATTGTGGTAAAATCAAATATTCATTTACATCGTAATATAAATTCTCTATTTCAAAAGAATTAGTATTTGTACTTGGTTTCTTTTCTTCTGTTTGTGTAGTTACAGCAATAGGTTTAGCAGGTTTTACTTTCGGGTGCAAAACAATTGGCACCTCATTGTCAACATACATTTCTCCTAATTGTTTTACATCTGTTGGTAACAAAGTAAAATTAAATTTGCCATTTTTATTACGTGTGAATTCCTTTATTACTTTTCCACTTGCATCCGTTAAATATAATTTACTGCTTGCCTGAAACTGGTTGTCGGTTTCTTCCAAAGCAAACAACACCGATTTATCGGTAGGTAAATTCGCAAATTGAAATTTACCATTTGCATCCGTATGAGTAGAAGAAATTACTTCTCCTTTTTCGTTTACTAAATTAATTACAGAATTAGCCAAAGGAGATTTTTTCTCATTCGATAAATTTCCTTTGAAAGTATATCGCAACTCACTTTCTTCAACCGACATTTCGTTAAGGGTTGATTTATCAGATGCTAAAAACTTAAAATTAAAATGTCCTTTATCATCTACTTGTGTAGTTTGTATTTCTTCTCCCTTTTTATTGGTTATGCTTATTCTTGTATTTGTAATTAGCTTTGGATTAGTTTCATCTACTTTCACCATAAAATTTTGGTCGGATGGTAAGTTGGTAAACACAAAACCTCCATTTGCATTGGTCATTCCAGTGCCCACTACTTCTCCTTTATCATTTACCAAACTAATTTTTGCATTCGCCAAAGGTTTCGATGGGTCCTGTCCGTAAAATAAATTACCTGCAAATGTGGCATCGTTGCCTACATCCATTAATTCTATTTCATTAGGGTCGAGTGGTAATTTGCTGAAAACAAATTCTCCTCCTCTGTCGTTAATCACTATCACTCTCACTATTTTATTATTCTGGTCAGCCAAATATACTTTTTCTGTATGAGCTAATAGAGGGTTTGTTTCATCCAGTTTTACCATATATTTTCCGTCAGGATTAAGGTTAGGGAATTTAAAATGCCCTACGCTAGCAGTTGTTGTTGTGCCAACTAATTTACCATCTTCGGTCAATAGTTTTATTTCAATATTTTTTAGTGGGTCATTAATATTCTGACTCAATAATAATTTCCCCTCAATATTTATAAATTTATTAAGTGCTATAAAACTATAAATATCATCAGCACCTTTGCCTGATTCTCTATCCGAAGAAAAATATCCTCTTGTTAAATCATCGGTAAACATAATTCCAAAATCATCAGTTGAAGAATTTACAGGCGCACCCAAATTTGAAACATCACTATATTTATCATTTATTTTTATGGCAGAAAAAATATCTAATCCGCCAAAACCCAAATGCCTATCCGACGAAAAATAAAGCACACCATCTCTGCGAATATATGGAAACACCTCATCGTATTGTGTGTTCACCTCATCGCCCAAGTTTTCGGGTGCTCCCCAGCCATCCGCTTCTTTGTGGCATCTATAAATATCCAAACCTCCTTTGCCGCCCGGCATATCAGATGCAAAAAATAACCATTGCCCATCATACGAAACAGTTGGATGAGCAACAGAATAGGTTTCGTTATTATATTTAAACGGTTTCATTTCTTCCCACTTATTACCTACCAATGTTGCAGAATAAATTTTTGGGCGGTTCACAAAATTAAGGTCGCGTTTTCTGGTTTCATAATTTACACGAGTGATGTACATCGTGTTTGTTTTTTCATCAAAGCACATTGGCCCATCGTGGAAAGCTGTATTTACGGGCCAAGGCATTAGTTTCGGGTTTTGTGATAAAACTAAATTACTGTCTTTAGTGCCAAGTATATCCACATAATATTCGTTCAGAAAAGGTTGTTTGTTCCACGAATAATTATTGTTATTCATTATATCCTGCGTCCTATCCGAAGTAAAAACTAATTTATCTTTTATAACTGCGGGGCTAAATTCCGAATGTTTTGTATTTAAAAAAGTAACAGGAGCTACATCAAACTGCTGTGTTTTTTTTACCCATAGTTTTATTTCATCACAAGATTTTGCTGATTCTTCCACCTGTTTATCATTAGGCACCGATTGAAGATACAGCGTAAATTGCTGTTTTGCTTCATCCACCTTTTTGGTGTTTTTTAATACTTCACCATAATAAAAATGATTTATAGGATTGATGCCCGGCAAGGTAATTAAACGAGCATAATATTTTTCTGCTTCCGTATAATTACGTGTTAAACGATAGGAGTTCGCAATTTTTTCGAGCACTTCACCATCTTCCGATTTACGCAAACACTTTTGGTAAAGCTCTATTGCTTTTGCGTAATCGTAATGGTCGTAATATTTATTCGCACGGCGAAGTTGTGCATTGGCAGTAGTTGTAATAACTATTAAGATTAATAAACTTGCCGTTTTTATTTTATTCATACCACAGTGGCGAAACTTGTTTTTGTTTTTTTAAAAATATAAATGTCGTGGTGAAAGCATTTTCGATTTAAAAATATTGAAATCGTAACTCAACATTAATTCGTGTGTGCCGTACCCAAGTTGTGCTATCTGACTAAAACCCCAATCGAAGGCATAACCCAACTTAAATTTTTCGGTAAGGTTAACTTGCGCATACACCACCAAATCTTTATTGCTTCTGCCCGAAACTCCCACCCATAATTTTTTATCAATAAAAAAACTACAATTAGCATCCAACGTAAAAGGTGCGCCTTTAGCTCCTTTTACACATACCGAAGGATTAATAACCAAGTTGTCATTTATTGCCCATCCTTTTCCGGCAGTAAAAAAATAGTGCGCCGACAAACGTGCATCATCTCCACTTTCGGTGGAAACTGTTGTTAATCGCCCGTTGTATAAATGGGTTGCACTAAAGCCAATATATTCGGTACGGGTATAATAATAAATTCCGGCATCTGCCGTAGGCACCACTTTGGAGGTTTGTGTGTGCGAATTATAAATATCTGCTTGATCTTTATATGTTATCGCATCCCAATTATAAGTATAGTTATAGATGCCTGCACGTAAGCCAAAAGAAAGTTTTCCATTTTTAATTTTTATACGATACGCGTACGAACCCATAATACCAATGCTTTTGGTAGGTCCTATTTGATCAGCTATTATTGCGCCACCCAATCCTACTTTTCTTTTTGCTGTTGGTCCGTGTATGGTTAATGTTTCGGTGCGTGGTGCGCCAGGTATGTTTGTCCATTGAGTACGTAGAAAAGTAGCAGCACTTATTGCTTCTTTACTGCCTGCATACGCTGGGTTTATAGCCATTTGATTAAACATATACTGGCTATATTGTGGGTCTTGCTGCGCGAACAAAGCCCCACCCCAGCCCTCCCCAAAAGGGAGGGAGACGACGATTAGTGCGATTAGTATTAGTTTTTTCATCTTTAGTATAATACCACCCCCCAGCCCCCTCCTTGAAAAAAGGAGGGGGAGCCGAAGTGTGAAGTTGTTAGTTTAATTATTTCTCATTTAATTTTATTATCCCTTGTTTAGCCCCAACTCATAATTCATAACTCATAATTACCTTAGTGCGTCAATTCCACCCAACCTTTATAAGTTGCTCCCGGTATTTCCACCACATAAAAATAAGTAGCATCGGTTAATGCCACTCCTTTTTCATTTTTACCATCCCACACTACGGTTCCATTATTATAACCCGTTTGTTTCCAAACCAAATTTCCCCAACGATTAAAAATAGAAACTGTATTATTGGGCACTTCCAAAATGCCATCAATCACCCAAATATCATTATTTCCATCTCCGTTGGGAGTAATACCGGTATAAAAGTTAAGAATGGATGTACAATTTACTTGGTCTTCGGTAATTTTTACCGAATCGCTGATGCTAAACGTACCATCGGAAACCGAATAGTGATACACGCCCGGACTAAGATTGGTAACAAAGCTGGTAGTTTGGTTAAGCGGTGCTGCCCAAGTATAAGTAACTGCGGCAGTACTGGTAAGCACCTCAATAGCTGCCGAACCATTATTAGCACCTATACAGGTAGAGTTTACCTTAATAAGTTTTATACTTAATGAGTTATTTAGCGGTTGCTGAAATCCCTGAGTTAAGGTTTTTACAGTAA
>CAILDT010000691.1 GCA_903833025.1 uncultured Bacteroidota bacterium
AACTTATTAAACCTCCCCAACAACTTATGCGCCGCCATAAAAACCACCACCACCTCCGGCTCAAACCCATACAACTCACTCCCACCATCAAAAACCTGACGCTCAATCTGATTAAAATCCGCCTCCCACACCCGCAAATCCAAACCACCATCAAACCCCGCACCCCTCAACGCCTCACACAAAAACTGAGTCCCCGTATCACCCAGCAACGCAACCCTAACACCCCGCAAACCCGCAAAATCCTTCCTCAAATTCTTCCGCAATCCCGTAAAACTCTTCAACTTATCCATAAATTTTTTTTTCGAGCCGCAAATATAACAAGAAAACTAAGGAGCAGCAACATTCCCTCCCCGTCGCAACATTCCACCCGCCCACACGCGGTATCTTTTTTTCTCTTTAATATATGCCTGCGGCGCCAACGCAAAAAAAAGTATACTTCGCGCGGGTCGGGGCTAAAAAGCAAGTTCATCTATTCGTATCACCTTTTAAATTAACACCCCAAAAATAAAACCTATGTTTTTTCCTATGTTTCTATGTTCCTATGTGGTAAAAAAAACAAAAAACCCTCTTTTTTCATAACCAACTCATTTTCATTCAATTAACAAAAATGCACCTCAAAAAACAAAAAAAAAACAACAAAAAACACCAAAAAAAAACGCATAACATTCACTCCAATGCTCAAAACATTCACACCATCGTCCAAAACATTCACACCAATATCCAAAGCATTCACTTCAATGCTCAAAATATTCACTTCAATGTCTACAACATTCACACCATCATCCAAAACATTCACACCACCATTAAATTTTCAAATTAAAAAACTACTTTTGCAACCACAAAAACAAAAAAACAAAACAATGTTCGACAACCTATCCGAAAAACTCGAAAGAGCATTCAAACTCCTTAAAGGACAAGGACGCATAACCGAAATCAACGTATCCGAAACCGTAAAAGAAATCCGCAAAGCACTCCTCGATGCCGACGTAAACTACAAAGTAGCCAAGCAATTTACCGACACCGTAAAAGAAAAAGCAATCGGACAAAACGTACTCACCTCCGTATCACCCGGGCAACTACTCACCAAAATAATGCACGACGAATTAGCAACCCTTATGGGCGGCGAATCCAAAGACATTAAATTAGCAAGCAACCCAACCGTAATACTAATGAGCGGCTTACAAGGTTCCGGAAAAACCACCTTCTCCGGAAAACTCGCCAACCATCTAAAAACAAAACGCGGCAAAAAACCATTATTAGTTGCCTGCGATATATATCGCCCCGCCGCAATAGACCAACTACAAGTATTAGCAAAACAAATAGGAGTAGATGTATACTTCGACAAAGAAAATAAAGATGCCGTATCCATCGCCCTCGCCGGAATAAAACACGCAAAAGAAAGCGGCAACTCCATCGTAATCATTGATACCGCAGGTCGCCTTGCAGTTGATGAACAAATGATGAACGAAATCGCCGCAGTAAAAAAAGCCATAAACCCCGACGAAATATTATTTGTTGTCGATGCAATGACAGGGCAAGATGCCGTAAACACCGCAAAAGCCTTCAACGACCGTTTAGATTTCACAGGCGTAGTCCTCACCAAACTCGATGGCGACACACGCGGAGGAGCCGCACTTTCTATTCTATCCGTAGTTAACAAACCGATTAAGTTTGTTGGTACCGGCGAAAAAATGGACGAAATGGATGTCTTTCATCCCGACCGTATGGCAGACCGTATCCTCGGAATGGGCGATGTAGTATCACTCGTAGAACGTGCCCAACAAAGTTTTGATGAAGAAGAACACAAACGAATAGCAAAAAAAGTTGCCAAAAATCAATTCGATTACAACGATTTCCTTTCCCAAATTCAGCAGGTTAAAAAAATGGGAAATGTAAAAGACATTATGGGAATGATGCCCGGTATGAGCAAACAAATGAAGGACGTGGAAATAAAAGAAGATGCCACCAAAGGTATTGAAGCCATCATCAGTTCAATGACTCCCGCCGAACGTTCCAACCCCGAATTATTAAATGGAAAAAGAAGAGAAAGATTAGCCAAAGGCAGCGGAACCAACATTCAAGAAGTAAACGCATTAGTAAAACAGTTTGAACAAATGCGCAAAATGATGAAGATGATGGGCAATCCAAGAGAAATGGCAAAAATGATGAACCAGATGAAAGGAATGAAAATGTAATAACTAATGACAATAATTGACGGAAAGAAAATATCATCTGATATTCAAGATGAAATAGCAATAGAAGTAAAAACCATAATTGCCAATAACGGCAGAATACCACATTTAGCAGCAGTATTAGTAGGCAACGATGGTGCCAGCGAAACCTATGTAGCAGCAAAAGTAAAAGCGTGCGAACGCGTAGGTTTTAAATCTACATTAGTTAGAATGCCCGATACCACTACCGAACAAGAACTTCTTTCCAAATTAAAAGAACTAAACGATGATTCTCATATTGACGGATACATTGTGCAATCGCCGTTACCAAAGCATATTGATGAATATAAAATAATAGAAGCAATTGCTCCTGAAAAAGATGTAGATGGCTTTCATCCGCAGTCAGTTGGTCGGATGGCGTTAAATCTTCCTACTTATTTACCTGCTACTCCTTTTGGTATTGTTCAGTTATTAGAAAGATATAAAATAGAAACAGCTGGTAAACATTGTGTAGTACTTGGGCGTAGCCACATTGTCGGCTCCCCGATGAGTATTTTAATGGCAAGAAATAATGCTTACGCTAATTGCACGGTTACACTTTGTCATTCCAAAACAGCCAATTTAAAAGAGTTTACCTTGAAAGCAGATATATTAATTGTCGCTTTAGGCAAAGCCGAATTTGTAACTGCTGAAATGGTAAAAGATGGCGTAGTGATAATAGATGTTGGTATTACACGAGTTCCTTCGGACAAAACAAAATCTGGATTTAGATTATTAGGAGATGTAAAGTATGATGAAGTTGCTCCGAAGTGTTCCTTTATTACACCTGTTCCGGGTGGTGTAGGTCCGATGACTATTGCTTCTTTATTATTAAATACCTTGAAAGCGAGTAGGGGAGAGGTGTATAAAAAATAATTATGAATTATGAGTTATGAATTGCCATCACCTCAAAGGGTTAATCTTTTTTTCTCTTCAATTAATTGCAGTTACTTGTTCTTCTCAAGCAATAGATAATACAGCTACTTTCAGAAACATCAACAGCAAAAGTTATATCAGATTACATTACGATAATGATTTTTTTGCTGCTACTGATGAATACTACACACAAGGCATTAACCTGGAATTGGTGCTTCCATCTCTTAAGAGGTTTCCAATCTCAAAAATATTAATTCATCGGAAATATAATAGTTTGCAATATGGAATTGCGTTAGTGCACGAAGG
>CAILDT010000692.1 GCA_903833025.1 uncultured Bacteroidota bacterium
AGTGGATACGCTTTCATCAGTTCTCTCTGTATCGGTGGATTATATAAATAAAAATGGCGGTGCTTGGCTCATTAATATGACGAAACCTTCTAACTATGATGCCTTGTCACCCAGAGATAAATTAAAACTAGATCAACAAATTGACCAAATGATAATGCATAAATATCGGTTTATTAATTATAACAATCCTCGTTTAAAAGCTAAGATTGCTGAATTAAGTAAGAATAATACCGTTAATCCATTTGATAATTCAGTTGTTATTGTTGACGAAGCTCATAACTTAGTCGGCCGGATTGTAAATAAAATCGGTAAGAAGAAAGATACCATCGCAATGACACTTTATTCATTACTAATGAAAGCCGTAAATGTTAAAATTATTCTCTTAACAGGCACACCTGTAATTAATTTTCCGAATGAAATTAGTATTCTCTTTAATATTTTGCGAGGGTTTATTACTAGTTGGTCTTTAAAGTTAGATATTATGGAACAGCGACAAGTTAATACCGCATATTTTCAATCTCTCTTTAAAAGTACGGTACTCGGTGGAAATATAATTGATTTAATTGATTATAAACCATCTTCCACTACTTTAGTTATTACCCGCAATCCGTTTGGTTTTGTAAATAAATCCGCCGCAAAAGATAATAGTTATGCTGGTGTTAAATTAGAAATTGGTGAACGAGGTGAAATCAATGACGAGACTTTTATTAAATTGGTTACCAGTATCTTAAAGAAAAATAATATTAAAGTTCAACCGAGTGGGGTCTCAGTACATGAATATAAAGCTTTACCGGATTCTTTAGATGAATTTAAGAACTATTTTATTCAGGCAAATGGAGAGATGAGAAATCCGAATATGTTTAAACGTCGCATTCTGGGTTTAACGTCTTATTTCCGCAGTGCGCAAGAAAGTTTGATGCCGAGGTATGCGAAAGAGAATCCAGCTGATTTTCAAGTGATTAAAATCGAGATGAGTGATTTTCAGTTCGGTATTTATGAAGAAGCGCGTATTCAAGAGCGAAAGATTGAAAAAGATAATGCGAAAAAACGTAAGGTGAAGAAACCCGGCGTTGATGATTTATATGAAAACACTGTTTCCACCTACAGAATTTTTTCCAGAGCTTTTTGTAATTTTGTTTTTCCCAGACCGGCTATTGCTCGTCCGATGCCCGATAAGAAGAATAAAATTGGGGAAGAAACTGATTTGGAAGGGGCGATTATAGCTGAACGGGTTGATGAAGACGCCTTAGATGGATTGTCTAATGAAGAAAGAGCTAATAGAGATGAAGCTGTAGATGATTTGGACGAATTGGAAGATGAGAGTACTGGCACTTTAGTTGCACCATTAAGAGCTCCATCAGCCGCACCTAGTGCGAAAATCGCCTATAAAGACCGGATTCAAAATGCATTAAAAGCCTTGGATAAAGCGAAAGATAAATATTTAACGCCAGAAGCTTTGCAAGTTTATAGTCCCAAATTCTTGCATATGTTGGAAAACATTCAAGACGAAGACCATCAAGGCATTCATCTTATTTATACACAGTTTCGTGCCTTGGAAGGTATTGGTATTCTAAAGCTGGTCTTGGAAGCGAACGGTTTTACCCAATTTAAAATTAAGAAAGTGGGTGAAACATGGGATTTGGTCATACCTGAAGCGGATGCAGGTAAGCCGACATTTGCTTTATATACTGGCACGGAAACTCCGGAAGAAAAAGAAATCATTCGTAATGTTTTAAATAATGCTTGGAAATATGTCCCCGAGACCATTGTAAAAAAATTAAAGGCTATTTCGCCGAATAATACCATGGGAGAGATTATTAAAGTTCTGATGATTACTTCGTCTGGTGCAGAAGGTATCTCTCTGAAAAATGTCCGCTACGTGCATATTACCGAGCCTTATTGGCATCCTGTTAG
>CAILDT010000693.1 GCA_903833025.1 uncultured Bacteroidota bacterium
CCGTTGTCATCCGCATCAAACCAACCTTCGGCTCTTGTATAACGCACATCGGTTCCTCCTACTGCATCCGTTTCGCCTTCAAAATAGCCAGTATTGTAATCCTGTATTTCATCATACATAAAGTAAGGAGAAGGGGCGGTACTGAAACCAGTATAAAAAGTGGTATCCGTTTCAGATAACATCCTGTTATTAGAAGTAGAAGCACTCCACGTTAAAAAATAAACTTCCGTATCATTAACTAAACTATAATACGGGTTTGGAATAAAAGGGGTGTTTACATATAATAAAGAATCCAAAGCTCCATCGTTCATTTGTCCATAAAATTCAATAAAATCTGAACCGTTTAAGAAAGGATGATTTTCTCCTTGTATATATATGTACTGTTGAACTCCTTTATTAAAAAGCTGAAAGCGGTGCGGGTCTATTTGAGGAATGCCTGCATTAGCCAACGTTGCAGAGTCAATTCTAAAAACTCCATTTTGTGCGATTTTAATTTTATAATAATTTTGGGAATATGCTATCCAACCATTGCCATACTGAGCTTTTAGCTGAACAAATAAAGAAAGTAAAAAACATATAGTGAGTAATCGTTTAATCATTTAAACAGACTTTAGTTTCATTTTTTCTTTTTATTAATATCTACTTTTAAGGAAAATACGTGAGAATAAAGTGCAACTGATTGGTCGCCGATATCCGTAAACGCATAATCAATATAAACAGATTTGATACGAACACCTACACCAATATTTGGTTGAAATGTATGTATTGTTTTGCCAAGTGCATCGGTATATATTTGATAGTTGCCGACACCTGCTCTTAAAAATACAATATTCATATAGCCAGCTTCCAGCCCCAAATGAGGGTCGGCACAAACTGCTTTGCTTTTAAACATCACGTTTCTTTTTCCATCAAACGTTAAATCGCAATTAAGTTCAGCTAACAATGATATTCTTTTTGTGAAATCAAATTTACGAGCAGTTCCTAATAGTAATTTTGGCAACGTAATTTCAACAGAATTGCTTGGTATATCATTTCCAGTTGCAATAAATGTTTGTTTCATTTGGTCAGATAAATTAAAAGTCCAGGCATTAAATGTGGAAGTAATATCTCTTGCCATAGCAGCAAATTTCCATTTTTTATAATCATATTGTGCCCCTGCGTCTAACCCAAAACCCCAAGCACCAGCAAAATCTCCAACTCTGCGGCGAATAATTTTTGCACTTGCTCCAACTCTTAATCCGGGAATTTTCATTGTTTTAGCATAAGAAAGAAGAAAAGCAAAATCAACAGCTGAAAATGTTGTGATTCTATTATAATCCACATTGCCATTTGCATCTATTAAATCTGTTGTATTTGGAATACCATCAACCCCAAATCTTACAAAACTTGCTGCTAATACGGAAGAAGAATCCAAACGAGTAGCTATGCCGCCATAATCGTATTTGGCTATGCCTGCAAAATACTCACTGTGCATTAACGCTACTTGATAATGATTGCCAATATTGGCTAATCCAGCGGGATTCCAATAACCTGATGTAACATCATTTACTGACGTGACGTAAGAATTTGACATTCCCAACGCTCGTGCGCCAACGCCAATACTTAAAAATTCATTGCTGTATTTAGGAGCCTGTGCAAAGGTTGCTGTTCCTAAAAATACTATCGCGAGTATGGATGTAAAAATCTTTCTTTTCATAATATGGTATAAAATTAAGCTATTTAGTATTAATATGCAAACCTTTATAAAACGAAATTTATTTGCTTTTATTGTTAACGAAGTAGAAATTATTATTTATACTTGTAAAAAAGTAAAAAGGAGAGTTGGAGATTCAGCAGAAAAAAATGAAAGAAATAGAAATAAGCATCGTAATTCCTGTATATAATAGTTCGGCTATTGTTGACGAATTATATAATCATATTGCCTTGGCAATTAATAATAATTGTATTTATGAAATTATTTTTGTGAACGATTGCAGTACTGATGATAGTTGGCAAAAGATAACTTTACTTGCTCAACATAATAAATCAATTACTGGAATTAATTTAAGAAAAAACTCTGGGCAGGATAATGCTTTGCTTGCCGGATTAAGAATTGCGAAAGGAAATTATGTGGTGATTATGGATGATGATTTACAGCATAACCCCAATGATATTTTGAAGTTATATAATGAATGTAAAAAAGGTTTTGACGTTTGTTATGCTGATTTTAATGTGAAGAAACAAACCATTATTAAAAACAGTGGAAGCCGTGTAAATGGAAAAGTTGCTGAATTATTGGTAGCTAAACCGAAAGGAATTTATCTATCTCCCTTTAAAATTATTAATAAATCAACAGTAAATGAGATTGCAAAATTTGCTGGACCATACCCTTATATTGATGGAATTATTTTAACAATCACTCAAAATCTTTCTCAAATAAAAGTAGAACATCAGCCACGATTATCTGGAAAAAGTAATTATACGTTCTCCAAATCTTTTTCAGTATTTATGAAATTATTTACTGGTTTTTCTGTCGCTCCTTTGCGAATAGCCACTATTACTGGTTTTACAGCTACCATTATTGGATTTTGTTTGGCATTGAAATATCTTTATGATTATTTTTTTACTAAAAATATTGTTGAGGGATGGACAACAACAGTTATACTAATTATCTTCTTTGGAGGATTAATATTAACTACTCTTGGAATAATTGGCGAATACATTGGGCGAATTTATTTAACAATGAATAATAAACCGCAATACAGTATTTCGGAAATTGTAAGAAGTAAAGAGGATGAACAATAAAATATTTCTTTGGCTTTGTTTCTTCGTTTTTATTCTCCTCACTTTTTATTTTTCTGACATTCCTTTTTTTTGGGATGGAACTTTTGTTTCGGAAGTTGCGTGTAAATTATATGATGGTACTTACAAACTGCTTCCCCTCCCTCCCATCCACGACAATAATACTGTTATCCCTGTTTTTAGTTTTTATTTATTTGCAGTTTGGAAACTTTTTTCAAAATCACTTTTAATTTCTCATCTCGCATTATTGCCTTTTTTAATTGGTATTGTTTATGAGTTTTATAAACTCTGTAAATTATTTCTGAAACAAAATATTATTCCTTTCGCTTTATTATTATTAATGCTTGAGCCCACTTTTATGACTCAAAGTATTTTAATGTCGTATGATATTATTTTACTTTATTTATTTTTATTATTGCTGAATCTGCTTTTAATAGAGAAATACATTACCTTCTCTTTAATTATTCCATTTTTAGCAATGTATAGTGTAAGAGGAATTTTTCTTGCATTTTCACTTGCAATAATTCAATTAGTTTTACTTTATCCAAACCAGAAAAGTAAATCTATTCTTGTTGTTTTAAAAAATAATATTTTAAGTCTTGCCATTGTTATCGCATTAATTATTTACAAATTTAACAGCGGATGTGATGCGAATTCTTTATCTAATCTAAATGCTCACGAGCAATTAATTTCTGTTTCAATGATGTTTCGACAGTTTGCTTTTATAGTATGGAAAATAGCAGATTTCGGGAGAGTTTCTCTTTGCTTGTGTTTTATAATTGGAATGATTTATTTTTATAAAACAAAAAATAACCTGAAAGAATTTAAAACCATTTTGCTAATTATTTTTATTCCTACACTAATAACAATTGTTTTTATTATTCCGTTTTCAAATCCTATTTCGCATCGTTATTTTATGTTCACTTATTTGCTTTTAATTATTGGTGTATGTTTTATTCTTCAGCAAATAAAAAACAAAAAAATTATTTATTCATTGGTTTTTATTTTTTCTGTTTTCTCTGTTTCCGGCAATTTGTGGCTATATCCCGAACAACTTGGCAACGGCTGGGATTCATCTTTAAAAGTTATTCCTTATTTTCATTTAAAAGATGAAATGGATAAATTTATTATTGATAATAAAATTGATGTTGCACAAATTGGAACTCAATATCCGTTAATTGCTGATAAAAAATATTCGCATCTTGCTGAAACTTCTTTTTATTACACTAATGTTTGGAGCGGACCGATTACTTACAATTATTTTCTGTTTACCAATGTTATCAATTCTGATATTACTGACCAAATAGAAAAAGTAAAAACCGATTGGCAGTTGGTTAAAAGTTTTTCTTCGGGCGAAGTTTATGTAAATCTTTATAAGAAAAAATAACTGGTGTATTTTATTATTTTTTTCAGAAGTAATATTTATTACTCAGCAATTTTTAAATTAAAATAAGGTTATACTATTATATTGTTGGTGAAAACACCAACAACGGCAGAAAGGAGAAGGTAGGGGAGGAGGTCTATAAATATCAAATAACGCGATTTAAGCCCCTTGTTTTAAAACAGGTGGAGGTATAGCCCAAAAAATATGCTATCAATCAGCGCGTCAAAAAGGGCATTCTCCGTTACGTGTTGGGCTAGAAGCACTTGCGATGACGCTAGGAGCACTTGCGATGATGCTAGAAGCACTTGCGATGATGCTGGAAGCACTTGCGATGATGCTGGAAGCACTTGCGATGATGCTAGAAGCACTTGCGATTGTGCTAGAAGCACTTGCGATTGTGCTAGAAGCACTTTTCGATTTGATACAATGTTCCTTCCTTTCACCAAAATGTTCCTTCCTTTTCAGAAAACGAAGCTTCCCAGCACAATTTTGTGGCAAAGTGCCTTTTTGGGCTTTTTACGCTAATAGGAATATGACGATAACCAATGGCTATCTAAAGGTAATAAATGTGAAACTATCTAAAAATAAGGAAAATACAAGTTTTTAAATTTAGTATAGCTCGCTTTAATTTTTCCCACATCTATCATCATTAAAATTATCGGGACAAAAAACAACAAACCAATAGTTCGATAACGAACAATTGAACCAATAACCGGAATGGTTATTCCTATCAAAGCAAAAAGAAGAAATGCAAAAACCAAACTAAATGTAACTACTGCTTTATGCTTTGATATTTTTTTGTCGTAAAATAAAATTGCCAGAATAATAATTAAAATCAGAAACATATTTTCGATTGCTACCACCAAATGCAACCACGATTTAACATTAAATAAAGTGGGTTGAAACAATACATTGATAATTGCTACAGGCGAATATTTAATTAAATCGATAAGATTAGGTTTTAGTTTTCTTATTTCTAAAACTGAATTTGCCGGAGGTATAGCATAAAACATTTTATAGGTTGCCGTATCGTTTGAGTTTTTTACCAACGTTGTGTCTTTCATATTATTTTGTTTCCAGCTTATGTATTCACTACCGTTTTTTATTTTGTAAGTGCTGTTGGGTTGCATTATTGCTATGCCATCACTCTTATAATAATCAATACAAATAAAGTTTTTGTCGTTTTCTAAAAACACTCCTCCTTTTGCTTCGCTTATTGCTTTA
>CAILDT010000694.1 GCA_903833025.1 uncultured Bacteroidota bacterium
ACTAAAAGATTTAACATTTGTTGTATCAGGAGTATTCAGCAAATTTAACAGAGATGATTTAAAAAAAACAATAGAACAAAATGGCGGTAAAAATGTAGCAGCAATTTCTGGTAAAACATCTTACTTAATAGCCGGAGAAAATATGGGACCAGAGAAATTAAAGAAGGCAGAAAAGTTAGGAGTAAAAATTATTTCGGAAGATGATTTTATAAAAATGATTGAATGAGTTTGATAACAAAAATAAAACAACTGGTAGGTAATTATAAATTGAAGCAGGAATTGCAGGGTTTCAACCGTAAGAAAGTGCCGCATAAATTTAGTTTCGATACCTGCAAAACCATCGGAATATTGTTTGATGCTACCAGTTCTGAAGATTACGAAATTGTGAAACGCTACGTTTTATACTTGCGCGAGTTTCGTAAAAAAGTAAAAGTAATTGGCTTTTACAATATGAAACAAATGCCGCCAATGACGTATTCCAAGCTCGAATACGATTTTATTTCGCAAAAGGAATTGGACTGGATGGGCAAACCTTCGGGCATTGTGATGCAAAATTTTTTTGACGAAGAATATGATTTATTAATCGACCTGAATGTACACGACCATTTTCCGTTGAAATATATTTGTGCTCTTTCAAACGCTAAATTTAAAGTTGGTAAATATAATGAAGCAGATACCGAAATGTACGATATGATGATAGATGCGGATAATACCAAAACGGTGAAATACTTTCTTCGGCAGATTGATATTTATGTAACAATGATGAATAAAACGGAACCAAATTTGAATTAAATGAATTTTATTTTATTCGACGATAGCACCCGTATTAATTTATTGCCACTTACGTTTACGCGCCCTGTGGCTGATATTCGTATTGGTATTTTAACCATTCGAGAAAAGTGGGAGAAGATGCTGAAAGCTAAAACTTCCACTAAAACAGAAGAATATTTATCAGAAAAATTTCCATTGGAGTTTGCTATTGATACCGATAATGTATGGATAAATGGTTCTGTTTGCCCGAATACGATGTTGCTGGAAGAAATAAAATCGTTGCAACCAAATCAGGCGTTGCTTAGTTTAAATACGGTAATAGCTGTAAATTCGGGAAGCGATAAAAGTTTTGATTACAACTCCATTTCTGATTATAAAAAATTTGAATCGCACGCGAAAGCTTTACAAATAAAAAACCCTTGGGATATCTTTTCTAAAAATGGCGATGCGATAAAGTCAGATTTCGATATGATAACTGCAGGTAGAAAATCATTGGCACTCCCCCCAACAAATAAGGTAATTGGGGTGGAGAATATATTTATTGAAGAAGGTGCGAAAGTGGAATGTGCTATTTTGAATGCAAGTACTGGTCCTATTTATATTGGCAAAGATGCCGAAATTATGGAAGGTTCTATTGTTCGTGGTCCGTTTGCTTTATGCAACCATTCTACTTTAAAATTAGGTGCTAAAATATACGGACCAACCACCATCGGTCCGCATAGCAAGGTAGGTGGCGAGGTAAACAACTCTGTAGTTTTTGGTTATTCCAACAAAGCACACGACGGCTTTTTGGGTAATTCCGTTATTGGCGAATGGTGCAATTTAGGTGCTGATACCAATAATTCTAATCTTAAAAACAACTATGCTGAAGTGAAATTATGGAACTATGAAAAGGAAAGATTTGTGCTTACAGGGTTAACTTTTTGTGGTTTAATAATGGGCGACCACAGCAAATGTGGCATCAATACAATGTTTAATACAGGCACTGTGGTAGGAGTTAATGCAAATATCTTCGGTGCCGGTTTCCCTCGCAATTTTATTCCCGACTTTTCGTGGGGCGGTGCGGCAGGATTTACTACTTATAAAGTAAAAGATGCTACAGAGGTTGCCGCTCTTGTTTTTGAACGTAGAGGAATGGCGTTTGATGATATCGAGCAACGCATTTTATCTCACGTTTTCGAGCTTACTGAAAAATACAGAAAGTAATTCCCCTTTATAGTTACTGACAATATGTCCAAACTTATTTGTTGGCATATTCATTGAAAAGGACGCACGCATTAATTTTTAAACGACTAAACTAACTCACAATATGACAGATAATTTTGATATAAAAGGGCTGATGACAAATCTTCAAGACGGTATGATTGATGAAGATACCGAATTTATCCCTTTGCTTTCTTCGGAAGATGAAGAGCAAATGAATAACGAAACTATCCCCGAAGAGCTGTCGATATTGCCGTTGCGCAATACAGTTTTGTTTCCTGGTGTAGTTATTCCTATTACTGTTGGCAGAGATAAATCCATTAACCTTGTGAAAGACGCTTACAAAGGCACTAAAATAATTGGTGTGGTTTCGCAAAAAAATGATGCTGTGGACGACCCGACGATTGATGACCTTAACAGAATAGGCACTGTGGCGCAAATTATTAAAATGCTGCGAATGCCCGATGGGAATACTACGGTGATAATTCAAGGGAAAAAGAGATTTGAATTAAACGAGTTGAAACAAACCGACCCTTATATGAAGGCGACTGTGAAGGTGATTGAAGAGAACCGACCTGCAAAAGATGATAAGGAATTTGCTGCACTTGTTTCGTCGTTAAAAGATTTGGCGTTGCAGATAGTAAAGCAAAGTCCGCAGATACCAAGCGAAGCAGGATTTGCATTGAAGAATATTGAAAGCCCTTCGTTTCTTGTTAATTTTATTTCGTCCAATATGAATGCCCCTGTTGCCGACAAACAAAAAATGTTGGAGGTAGTTGATTTAACAGAGCGGGCAACATTGGTGCTTACAAATCTTACTAAGGAATTGCAAATGCTGGAATTGAAAAATCAAATTCAATCGAAAGTAAAAGTGGATTTGGACAAACAGCAACGCGATTATTTTTTGCATCAGCAGATGAAAACTATTCAGGAGGAGTTAGGTGAAAATAGCCCAACACAGGATATTCACGAAATGAAGGAAAAAGCAAAGACTAAAAAATGGTCGAAGGAAGTGGGTGATGTTATTACTAAACAATTGAGCAAATTGGAACGTATGAACCCGAATGCGATGGAATATTCTATTCAGACTAACTATTTGGAAGTGGTGCTGGACTTACCTTGGGGAGAAACCACAACGGATAACTTCGATTTGAAACGTGCTGATAAGGTGTTGAACAAAGACCATTTCGGTATGGAGAAAGTGAAAGAACGCATTTTGGAACACTTGGCTGTATTGAAATTGAAAGGCAATATGAAATCGCCAATACTTTGTTTGTATGGTCCTCCGGGAGTTGGGAAAACATCTTTAGGTAAAAGTATTGCGGAGAGTTTAGGGCGTAAATATGTGCGGATGAGTTTGGGTGGTTTAAAAGATGAATCGGAGGTGAGAGGGCATCGTAAAACATATATTGGTGCTATGCCGGGACGTATTTTGCAGAACATTAAAAAAGCAGGTTCCAACAATCCAGTATTCATTTTGGATGAGATAGATAAGGTGGGTAATGATTTCCACGGTGACCCTTCTTCGGCTTTATTAGAGGTGCTTGACCCCGAACAAAATAATACCTTTTATGATAATTATCTGGAGATGGATTATGATTTATCGAATGTAATGTTTATCGCGACAGCAAATAATTTAAGTAACATACAGCCCGCATTGCGCGACAGGATGGAGGTGATAGAAATTACCGGTTATACGATAGAAGAGAAGATAGAGATTGCAAAACGCCATCTTGTGCCCAAACAGTTGGAAGAACAAGGGATGAAGAAGGAAAATATTTCGTTGGATAAAACTGTTATCGAACATATTATAGAAAATTATACTCGCGAAAGTGGCGTACGTGGCTTGGAAAAAGTAATAGCGAAAGTGGTGCGTAGTGCTGCGAAATCAATTGCGATGGAGCAGAAATATAATGTAAAACTAGAGGTGAAGGATTTGGCTAAGATACTCGGACCAGCACACGCGAAAGACCGTTACCAAGGTAATGATGTAGCAGGTGTGGTTACAGGATTGGCTTGGACACAGGTGGGTGGCGATATTTTGTTTATTGAAACGAGTATTACTCGAGGTAGTGGAAAACTTACTTTAACAGGTAATTTGGGTGAGGTAATGAAGGAGTCGGCGGTGATTGCGCTGGAGTATTTGAAAGCCCACAGTGCTATTATAGGGCTGAAACCAGAGATATTTGATAAGTGGAATGTACATATTCACGTGCCAGAAGGTGCGACACCTAAGGATGGTCCGTCGGCAGGGATTACGATGTTGACTGCTATTGCTTCTGCGTTTACACAACGGAAAGTAAAAACTCATCTGGCGATGACAGGTGAAATAACGCTTCGTGGTAGAGTACTAGCTGTAGGCGGTATTAAGGAAAAGATACTTGCTGCGAAACGAGCGGGTATCAAAGAAATAATATTATGTATCGACAATAAAAAAGACATCGAAGACATCAAAAAAGATTATATCAAAGAATTAAAGTTTCATTATGTGGAGCAGATGATTGATGTAGTGAAGTTGGCTTTGTTGAAGGAAAAAGTTAGTAATCCGATTGATATGAGTGCTAAGGTGGAGAAGGATTAGTTCACTGGTTATTAGTTTATTTGTGGTTTTGTATAAAAGAGGGATGATGTTTTCATCTCTCTTTTTTTGTAATTTGTTAGGAATGGAAGGATATTTGGATTTTTTTTGTATCCGTTTATTTTTCATCATTTATCGGTTGGTTAGGTTACCTTTGTGGCTTATTAAAACTATGAAATTGTGGGATTCGAAAAATTAAATTTAAGTAAAGC
>CAILDT010000695.1 GCA_903833025.1 uncultured Bacteroidota bacterium
ACATCTTTATTTTATGATATTATAATAAAAAATATTATGATATAATATACAAACGTAAGTAAAAATGTCGGAATACGAATCAATGAGCGATCAAATACCAAGTCCTAACATCTCTACGTCAGTCCCCCTAGTTCCTGTTCCACCAGCAAATGCTACCCCCAACTTAGCAACCCCTACACCAAAAGACAAAGCCGAGATTAGAAAGAACCCACTTCAGTACTATGTGAAAGCGTCGTTTATGATTACCTATATTTTGTTGTTGACCACGGCAACAATTACGTTTATTGAGGCAATGCGTACAAAAATACCCGGAGTACGTCACGTTCTCAATTTAGAAACTTGCATTTCGATTGTGGCCGGTTATTTTTATTCGGTATTTTTGGCACAAATTGAGGGATATAGTAAAGAGGACAAGCCGGTCGATTGGACCGACATTACTAAAACCCGTTATATCGATTGGACGATTACTACACCTCTTATGCTTTTGGCGTTATGTATCGTATTATCAATGAATACTGGTTGTAAAATTACCTTACCTGTTATGGTAACAATAATTGTATTGAATTATGTAATGTTGTATCTAGGGTTTTTAGGAGAAACCAAGGTTTTAGCGCGAAGTACCGCTGATTTTGCTGGATTTGTGCCGTTTTTTGCTATGTTTTATTTGATTTTTGTGAAATTTGTTCAGCCAAAATATGTGTTCTCCAACTATTGTTTGTTTTTCTTTTATTTAACGGTATGGGGAATGTATGGTTTAGTTTATTTTATTCCAGAGACTTATAAGAATATTTCGATGAATGTTTTAGACTGTATTTCCAAATGTTTAATCGGGCTCGGACTATGGGTCTATTATAGTAAAACAGTTATTTACTAAGGGTGTAAAGGAAAATACTAATATAGAATATAGATGGTTTTTTTATTCAAAAATACAAATGGTCCTATCACTTGGGGTGCAGTGAGTAACATCATACCTACTCCTATCACGGGTCTAACTGCTACGTCAACAGTTGCTGGGCAAATCACTCTATCTTGGTCAGGAGGTATAGGACAGAATGTAAAATATACGTATGCTCTATCTACAGGAACAGTACAATCGATCTCGGGAATTAATCCTACCACGATAACCTTGACGAGTACCAATTCAGTAACAACCACAGTAACATTAACTGCAACTGTATTAGGAGGTAGTACGAGTGCTGTTTCAAATAGTGTTACAACTACATCTGGTTATTTACTAGGTGGAGAAACTGTTTATTATCCGTTCACTATAGATATTAATGATTATGCCTCAGGAACTGCTGTATCAGATGCGGCTGGAAGTGCCGGATATTCGGTTACTGCAAATTCATTTGGAAGTGGAAATACTAAGGGTAGTTTAGTATGTGTTAATGGCAGTAATGGACCTATGAAATTAGCAAATATAACTCCAAGTACAACTTCTTTTTCTATGTCTATTTGGATGTATTTTGTAAGTGCATATCCACAGGGTGCTATTTTTCCTTTTCAATTGAATTCTAATGTAGCTAATAAAAGAATATTTTATTATCCAGTAGGTACCAATAGTTCATTTTACACAAACGAAGGAACTCAAGCAATTACAGGTGTTAACACTGGTTGGAATCATTTTGTGTTTACAATGAATTCAACAAATACTGCAAATTATATGTATGTAAATAATGGATCAGCGCAAGCAATTACAAATGGATACCCTAATGCTGCGGGTTTAAATTGTTGGTTTGTATTGGGTGGTCAAACAAATACAGTTGGTGTTGCATCTTTTCAAGATACTATTGGAGATAAATACGCCAATGTGAGATGGTATAACAATAGT
>CAILDT010000696.1 GCA_903833025.1 uncultured Bacteroidota bacterium
TCACCATTCAATTTTTGCTAATCTAATTTGGCCTGCTTCTTTCAAATATTCTGGTGTCTTTCCCGAGGTGCGCTTGACTTTGAGCTTCGCACCGTAAGTCAGGTTGATGTAGTTATAGATGACTCCGTTCTTCTCCAGCGCTTTTAATACGTCGACATTCACAAGGATGCCTTGCCAGTTGCTGCCTTCCACTTGATTCGATGTAATGCATTTGGGCATTACCTGGCCGCCGTCTAATTCAATCCGCGAGAGCCTCACCATGTTTTCAACATATTCCTGCATTTTTGCGGGGTTGTGCCAAGTATCGATTGGCGCGTGGATGGAATAAGCGCCATTGCCTACGACAATCTGGCCGTCTTCATGTTGGCTTGTGAAAGCCTCCATTTTTGTTGTTTTCGGAATCGCACGTTTTATAATTTCATCCGCGCTGGCAGTTTTTGTGCGTCCTTGTAAAACAATTGTCCCTTCGGAGAAGCCAATATCAGCATACTCATTGGTATTAAAACACCAGATATTGAGTAATGCTTTTTCGTTGGAACCAAAACCGCAACCAGGTGGAATGACGCTAATGGCTTTATTGTCGGTTAAAGCTTCACGCATCAGTCGCGGCATATCTTTAAAGGTTTCATTGATGCCCCCATTAGCTTTCGCCATTTTATGCATGTTCCAATCTTCTAAAGGAATATTTTGCATTTGGCCAAGCAGTTCTTCAGTTTTATCAACGGCATTGTGGTTTAACGCCTCACCAGCAATCACCAATTGCTTAACTCTTTCGATGATTTGCTCCTTGGCATAGAGTTCGTAATCAGGGTCAGTGCGGTCTTCGGGTACCACTGTGGCGGAGTGAATTACGATAGGCGTCGCCGTAAACCACTCATTCGATGTGATTTGTTTTGTGCCAGTCAGATTACAGCCTCTCTGTGGCATGATGGTAATCTCTTCGCTTTCATCCTCCATCATGCGGATATAGCGTTCAATTTCACTCTCTCCTCCTTTTTTTTTCAATAAATTCTCACCGACAAAGATTTTTATGTCTTCGTTGGTGTGATAGCCGCACATTCGCCCGAGCAGACCTTGTAACAGCACGTCCGTATTGGCGTTCTTTGAGGTTTCCATTACAAAAGCAATGTGAGTTTTCGGTATGCGCTTTCCCATACGCAACATCCCGCGTATAAAGATTACTTTATGGCGCAGAGGCGCCGTCTCCAAATCACCCAACGACTGCATCTTGGACTTATCGTTATGCTTTAGAGTTTGTTTTTTTTGTTCAGCGTCATAGACTTCGTAATCCATGCCAGCCGCTATCGCCATTTGAATCGCCTTTTCCATTTCTTTATCCTCGCGGACGCGGACAATGGAGTATTTGGGCGCTGCTATTTTTTTTTGGTCTTGAAAACACGTAGGCAAGGTGGTTTCCCAATTCTTAAAGGCGATAATTTTTTTCGCACGATATAACTTCCCTACGCTGACATACCCTTTGCCTGGCTTCATTTTCACGACTTTTTTGCGTTGTTCTTCATGGATGCTATCGCTTATTTCCGAATAGGGTGTAGCTGACACTGAGAGGAAATAATTGTTACGGTCTCCTTCCAGTTTGGCACTAGCCCCATCTGCCGAAATATTCACCGACTTAATAAATTTGGAAGGGCGATTGATTTTATTCTGGGCGTAATGCGACTCATCCCAGATAAAGAACGTATCGGTTGCCTCTTGAAATTGTGGCTGGTTTAATTTTGTGCCACATACAACTTCAATACTGTCCGCAATCATATCTTCTATCTCTCCGCGGTCATCGATTGATAGGTGCAAGTCTTCTTCCATGTATCGGCGATACATTCTCATGGATGGCGTATAGTCTTCCAATTGAGCCACCAGCTCCTTGTCTTGAAAGCCAGCCAAAATGACAATTTTTTTTACTTTTTTGGTGCGCAATAGTTCGAAAGCTACGAACATATACGCATCGGACTTTCCTGATTGCATTTGCGCCAGTAAAATTACCCAACGAAAGGCATTCATAAAATGACCAAGTATAGACTTAGTCGCGGTTTCCTGTTCCGGCGAAATTCGTTTCTGCTTCTCCATGGTATCGGTTCTTTAATTCGGTTTGTTTAACAATTGGTGTTGGTTATTTATGGCTTTTATTTTGAAAAGTATTTCAATTTTTTGCGATTCATATAGCACTGGTATGGTCACTTTGGATAGGACGTGAAGGACGCGCGCCTTTATATAAAAAAGTCAACCATTATGACCCAATGTGATAACTCATCACCCAAGTTTTTTCATTACATTTGTAATTAATGAAAAAATTGATTAGTAACTAAAAAATATTACAATACTTAAATAAAGATGGAGGAGTCAATGATGGAGAGCGCCCATTTGTATGTTATGGAAAATCATGACTGGGGACATGAATCTAAGCAAAAATTTGGCTTTACCAAACAACCCGCACAACGCATTCATAATAGCAGCGAACAGCATTCCTATGCGTCGACCTTTAGTTGTCTGTATAAGATTTGCGCCACCGCAAATTATCAATTGCCTTATACTGAATACGATAAGCTAATTTCAATCGTAGCCAGAGATGAGCGGTTGCTAGCCATTGCGGAAGAACTAAATGATTGCCAACTACCTTTACTGCGAGAGATGCACAAATATTTGGTTAATCAGACCGGTTCGACTGAGTTTATGTACAAAAATGATTTGTTTCATCAGGTAGTCCGAGAGGAATTTCCGAAACTAGGCTTATCTATTGACAAAATATACACGCCCACAGAAATTGCGCAAATAAACGAGCAAGCTCGCGTCTATGCGGTGAAAAAAGAAAACGCGTATACGAAATACCATTCCCTCCTGGCCCAATTAAAAGAACGGCGGATGAAACAAAAGGGTAGTGTTGTATCGTTGCAAGATGATTTTTTCGAAACGTTTATTCCAAAAGGAAAATTACCGCGGCGCATCCAAACCGAGTTATGGGAAGTGTATATGGAGATTTTACACCTTTTCTCATTTCAAACGCCCATTTTATAAATATAATTATAATGA
>CAILDT010000697.1 GCA_903833025.1 uncultured Bacteroidota bacterium
ACTGGAGTTCAGACGTGTGCTCTTCCGATCTACCCGCTATTCGTCGCCCAATGGGACCTGCGCCAACTCCGCATATTAACAACGACAAACGCACACGCTATACAGATGCTGAATTAAAAGAATTTAAGCAGCTAATTATTAAAAAACTTACTGAAGCGCAGAAAGATTATGAGTTACTAAAGAGCACACTTTCCCATAGAGATGACCACGGAACTGATGATACCTCACCAACATTTAAATTATTGGAAGACGGTTCTGATGTTTTATCTAAAGAAGAAACAGCACATTTGGCTGGTCGTCAGGAAAAGTTTATTCAGAATTTACAGAATGCTTTAATCCGTATTGAAAATAAAACTTACGGAATCTGTAGAGCAACTGGCAGACTTATTTCTAAAGAACGCTTGAGAAGTGTGCCACACGCAACGTTGGCTATCGAAGCTAAATTAACTCAACACAATTAATATTTTTTCTCTTACTATAAGAAAGGTTACTCATTGAATTGCGTAACCTTTCTTATTTTAAATTAACTACCTAAATACACCTTCTGTGAAAAAACCGCTGCTGATTATTTTCCTTGTTTTATTGCTCGACCAAACCGTTAAGATTTATGTAAAAACGCATTTTTATATGGGCGAACCTTTTTCTGTTTTCGGTAATTGGTTTGTGCTCCGGTTTACAGAGAACAATGGAATGGCTTATGGGATGGAGTTTGGAGGGCAGTACGGCAAATTGTTTCTTAGCATCTTTCGTATTGTTGCGGTGAGTGGAATTGGTTATTATTTGTTCCGGCTTATTAAAAAGAAAGAAGATAAACTCTATATCATTTGCATTTCATTAATATTTGCAGGTGCGCTGGGCAACATTATAGATAGTGCTTTTTACGGATTACTATTTAGCGATAGTATGTATGGTGTTGCTAAATTTATGCCTACAGAAGGTGGTTATGCTTCATTTTTACAAGGCAAAGTGGTGGATATGCTTAACTTTCATATCTCTGCTTTTGACGGACATTATCCTCAATGGTTTCCCTATTGGGGTGGCGAAACGTTTGAATTTTTCCGCCCCATATTTAATTGTGCCGATGCTTCTATAAGTGTTGGTGTAGCGATGATTATTCTTTATCAGAAAAGATTTTTTAAAAAAGAAACAAAAACTGTTACCGAACCTCAATCTGCTGTAACTACCGAACAACCTGCCGAACCAACTGTTCAGGAAACACAAACCCCTGCCGGAAATTAATCCTGACAGGGGTGCGCCAATTAAACACAAACAAAACTTTCTTTTTTTATATCGCTATCGTAACGCCTACTGTAAAAGGGTATTCCTGCGGTCCTTTATCTTTTTGGAACAAGCGATTTAAACCATAATCAGCAAACACCGAAATGTTATTATAACCAATCCGAACCACGGCACTGTAACGGAACGGTTCCAAGTTAAAATCATCGCGCTGTTTTACTTTGTAATGATGGTCGTTAACTTCAAACGTTTGTTTAGTAACCGAATGAATACGGTAAGCAAACTCAACACCTCCTGCGATGTGGAAATTGTTTTTTGGATTTTTGCTGGTGTTAATTTCCAGCATTAACGGCACTTTTAGGTAACTCACATTTAAAGTATTCTTTTTATAACTCATCGAATCTTTTATGCCTTGCACATAGTTGCCGCTATCTTTGGCTAATGATGTATTATTTGAAAACGCATAATGATTAAAATCAAAACCAAAGCCGGTAACAATGTTTACATAATTTTTATAAATATGAGATCGG
>CAILDT010000698.1 GCA_903833025.1 uncultured Bacteroidota bacterium
ATTTTATAACTGTTAACCCATTTGCCGAAATAGCTCTATTACCAATGATGGTGAGCTTCTTAATACAGTTGTCGGATTCAACTCACACATACTTCCTGGTAAGTTGACCAACTGTAAAATAAACTTTATAAATTATTAAATGAACAAATTTGAAGCCTTAGGGCTAAACGACTTTATTGTTAAAGCCTTAACGGAATTGGGCTTTGAAAGCCCCACTCCTATTCAGGAAAAAGTAATTCCTGCATTAATTAAAGGTAACACCGACCTTGTTGCATTAGCACAAACAGGTACTGGAAAAACAGCCGCTTTCGGGTTGCCACTTATCCAGATGATTGATTTTAATTCGCGCGAAACGCAGGCACTTATTATGTGCCCCACACGTGAGTTATGTATGCAAATTACAAGAGATTTGCAGAGTTTCACCAAGTATGTAAAAGATGCAAACATTGTAGCTGTATATGGTGGAGCAAGTATTGACACGCAAAGCCGCGAAATTAAACGTGGTGCGCAAATAGTGGTAGCTACGCCCGGCAGGATGAATGATATGATTGATCGCCGCCGTGTTAACCTTAGCAGTGTTCGGTTTGCAGTGCTTGATGAGGCTGACGAAATGCTAAATATGGGTTTCAAAGAAGATTTGGATACTATATTATCGCAAACTCCGGAAGAAAAAAACACGTGGTTATTTTCGGCAACAATGCCTGATGAAGTGTTGCGGATTTCTAAAAACTATATGAGTAACCCTGTGGAAATAACCGCAGGTACTAAAAATGCAGGGAATGAAAATATCGACCACATTTATTATATAGTTCAAGCGCGCGATAAATATGCTGCGCTGAAACGTATTGCAGATTCTAACCCTGATATTTTTGCGATTGTATTTTGCAGAACAAAAATAGAAACACAGGAAATAGCTGATAAACTTATTAAAGACGGTTATAATGCGGATGCGTTGCACGGAGATTTATCACAGTCGCAGCGCGACCACGTGATGAAACGTTACAGAAGTCGCTCCTTGCAAATGCTTGTGGCTACTGATGTAGCTGCGAGAGGGATAGATGTCCAGGATGTAACACACGTTATAAATTATACATTACCTGATGAGATTGAAAACTATACTCACCGCAGCGGACGTACTGCACGTGCTGGTAAAACAGGTGTTTCCATCGCTATCATTAATATGAGAGAGGTAGGAAAAATAAGAATTATTGAACGTATTATTAAAAAGAAATTTACTGAAGGTAAAGTACCAACAGGTTTCGAAGCGTGCGAAAAACAATTGTTCAGCTTGGTTCAAAAGATTCATAATGTAGAAGTAAACGAAGAAGCAATAAGTAATTATATGCCTAAGATTTATGAGGAGTTGAAAGATTTGAGCAAAGAAGAAATTATCAAACGGTTTGTATCTACTGAATTTAATCGCTTTTTAGATTATTATAAAAATGCGCCGGACTTAAATGCAAGTAATTCGAGAGATAGAGAACGTTCTTTCTCTTCTGCACCTGGCATCACCAAATTATTTATTAACCTTGGTGAATTGGATAGTTTGGATAGCAGAGGAATGAAAGAATATATTTCGGAAGTTTCGGGTGTGGACATTGCTTCGATAGTAAATATAGAAGTGAAAAGTAGTTTTTCTTTTGTTGAAGTGAAAACAGAAGCGGCAGAAATAATTCAAGGAACATTTAAAAACGCACGTTACAATAATCGTAATGTACGCATTGAATCTCGTGGTGCCGCAAGTGGCGGTGGCGAAAGAGGCGGAGAAAGAAGAAGCGAAGGACGTGGTGGATATGAAAGAAAAAGAACTTTTGGCGGTGGCGGAAACAGCTATGGCGAAAAAAGAAGTTATGGCGGACGTAATGAAATAGATGGCGATAGAGGTGGTTACAGAGGTGGCGAGCGTGGTGGCGACAGAGGTGAAAGAAGCGGAGGTTATTCCCGTTCGAACAGTGAAAACGGAAGAGGGTACTCGGAGCGTAAATTTGGAGATAATAGAAATTCGGGGGAACGCAAACCAACCAGCGACCGTGCTGAAAGAAGTTATGATAAACCGAAACCAGTAAGCAGCGAACCTAAACAGGAAGGAGGAG
>CAILDT010000699.1 GCA_903833025.1 uncultured Bacteroidota bacterium
CGTTTTCATACCCTTTTGTCGAAAGCAATGATGATGTTTTATTATCGTAAAATATTTTTAAGTAGTTGCCACCATTTAATAAATATTGTAATCCAACATTTTGATTTACTTCAAGGTAAGTGGTGTCTTTTTTATATAATTTAAAATTGTAATCCACTCCGAAAGGGCTCCGAAGTATAAAAGGATATACTAAACGTAATTTTAGATCTTGAGTTTGTGTTTGAAGCCGCCGCCAATTTAAATCAATCAACTCACCCCTTCCTAAACCGTTTTGTAATTTTAATTGAACATCACCTGTGAATAATATTTTACCTGTTTTATCATCGGGTAAAATACCGATAATTCCATCGAACTGACTTGCCCGTTTTTTATCGAGATTCAAGATTAGCTTATTAAACTTATTAGTAAATGTAACCGTTGCAGGTTTTGTGGAACGTACAAAAGGTAATTCGGCAAGGCGAGTATTTACCTTTTTCAATTGTGCTTCATTATATAAGCTACCTGGCTTTATTCCTAAATAATTATACATAAACACAGGTGCAATTTTCGCATTGCCCTTCATCACAACACTGTCGATTTTCTCTTTATCATTTTTAGTTAAATTAAGTTGGGCCGAAATACTACCTTCTGTAATAACTATGCTATCAAGCTTTACAGAGGCGAATGGGAATCCATTATTTTCATAATAGTTTAATAATTTTTCCTGAACACGCTTTACAGATTTAAAATAAATAGGTTTATCGCTATATAACTTTTCACGAAACCCGATTTCACTTAACACACCTTCATCCACATTTCCCTTTTTTAAATGAGCCCATTTGTATTGTGTTCCAAAATTCAAATACGCTTTTTGAGTTAACGAGTCGGATATTAAACTATCGTAAGATGCGGTAATATATGCATTATCGAAGCAAGTAAATAAAACGGTTTGCAATTCTCTATCTCTTTCTTTTTTATTAGCAAATGTTTTTTTATAAGAGATTTTTTTCAGAAGAGATTCCTCCTTTAAAGAAACAACAGTGAGTAAATAATTTTGTTTTTGATTTAGACTATTTATTTTACTAATGCTGTCGTTGTTTAAATGAGTTACCTTTTTGGTACTGTCAACAACATAGATGTTTACCTTTTTGGTGGTATCAACAACTAACTGTTCCGAAGCTGTTGATGGAACAACTAGAATAAGTGATAGAAGTAAAAGAAAAACTATTTGTAATCGCATCGCATAAAAGTAAGCAATTACAATAAACGAAATTGATGATAGTTTATTGTTCTTTTAAGCTTTTGCTTCTGCAGCAGCTATTTTCTTTTTTATGCCTTCGGTTGTTATAGAACCTGGTCTTTCCAAAGGATGACCTAATGCTCTATCCCAAATTAAGGATGCTAACACTCCAAGAGAACGAGAAACGCCAAACAATACAGTATAGAAATCGTGTTCCACCATACCATAATGTGTTAACAACACACCAGAATGTGCATCAACATTAGGCCAAGGGTTTTTTATTTTGCCCGTACCCTCCAAAATAGGAGGAGCAACTTTGTAAACCATTTGTACAATTTCGCATAAATCATCTTTACCATTTGGCAAAATATATTTCAAATAAAAATCTTGTTGTGCACTAAAACGAGGGTCGGTTTTACGAAGTACAGCGTGTCCATACCCAGGAACTACTTTCCCATCTTCCAACGTTTTTTTAATATAATCTTCAATTTGTTTTTCAGTTGGTAAACCACCACCTAATTCTTTTCTTAATTGAATAATCCAACTTAATACTTCCTGATTAGCAAGTCCGTGAAGCGGTCCAGCTAATCCTGTCATACCTGCGGCAAAGGCAAGATAGGGGTCGGAAAGAGCAGAACCAACAAGGTGTGTGGCGTGAGCTGAAACATTTCCTCCTTCGTGGTCAACGTGAATAGTCATATATAAACGCATCAAACGCTTCATATCAAACTCTTCGTAACCCAACATATGTGCAAGGTTTGCTGCCCAATCCAATTTTGGGTCAGGTTCAATGTGAACTCCATTTTTATATTTCCTTCTATATATATAAGCTGCAACGCGAGGAAGACGGGCAATTAAATTCATAGAATCTTCGTAAACATAATCCCAATAAACTTTTTTATTTATTCCTTTTTTATATGCAGCAGCAAAAACAGACTCTGTTTGCATTGCTAAAATAGCAACAACAAATTGCGTCATAGGATGTGTGGATGCAGGTAATTCATCTAACACATCAAATACGTGTTTAGGAACAATAGCTCTGCGCGCCCAGTTGTTTCCAATGTTTAACACGTCTTCCTGCGTTGGCAATTCACCTAACAACATCAAATAAAATATTCCTTCCGGCAATGGTTCTGTGCCTCCTGGAGCTTTAGGAAGTTTCTCACGCAGTTCAGGAATAGTGTAACCTCTGAAACGAATTCCTTCATCAGGGTCAAGTTTAGAAGTTTCTGTTACCATACCAATCATCCCTTTCATCCCTTGATATACTTGAG
>CAILDT010000700.1 GCA_903833025.1 uncultured Bacteroidota bacterium
CAAATTGAAAAAAATAATCTCCTTTATTCGCCACAGTTATCCTGAAATATATAAGGGGTTACTATTTGTAATAGCTATTTCTACTATTGTTTATATTTTTCCAAAGCAGGGAAAATTTCAATTCGAATTTCAGAACTTAAAAGGTAAACCTTGGTATCACGATGATTTAATCGCCCCTTTTGATTTTGCCATAAACAAGACAAAAGCAGAAATGGCGGATGAAAAAGCAGAAGTAATTAAGAACGCAAAACTTTATTTTAAGTACGATGATAAAATTTCAAACACCAAAAAAGCAACTTTAGCAAAAGAATTTGAAGAAAAGTGGGATGTAAAAAAAAGCAAAGCAGTAAAAGAAAAAACACTTGCTATTGCCAACAAAATTTTTGATTCCATTTATAAAAAGGGAATTATTGAACCCGTTGATGTTATTGAAAACAAATCAGTGGATTTTACTTTTTTTGTTGTAAATAATAATATTGCTGAGGAACACGGACTAAACGATTTTTATACCATTCCATCTGCTTATGCCTACGAACAAAAGGAACTGAATAAAAATTCTAACAACATAGATATAAAATTTGTTTCCTCCATTCTTGAGAATGTAATTGCCCACAGTATATTTTATGATAAAGCAACTACCGACAAAATTTTAAAACAATCTATTGATGAAATAGCTCCTTCCAGAGATATTATTTTGAAAGACCAATCCATTATTTCAAAAGGAGAAATAGTTGACGCTAAAAAATATGCAATACTCGAATCATTAAAAGCAGAATATGACGGACAATCGGTAGGTGCAGGTAGCTACTTGCTTATTTTATTAGGTCAGTTATTAATTGTATCCATTTGCTTAGCCGTATTAATTGCTTTTCTTGCATTTTTCAGAAAAGAAATATTTGTTGATAATGCAAAAATCACATTCATACTTATTCTTATCATACTGCAAGTATTAATGTCGCGCTTAGCATTAAATTCTCAGCCATTTAGTATTTATATTTTACCGTTTTGTATCCTCCCCATTATTATTCGTTCTTTTTTCGATACGCGAGTTGCCTTGTTTGTGCATCTTGTAACAGTTCTTGTTATTTCTTTTTTTGCCCCAAGCCGTTTCGAATTTACCTTTATTGAGTTACTGGGTGGTATGGTTGCCATATTCAGTATTGTTAATATGCGTAATCGTTCACAGATATTTATTTCGTCCATAGTTATATTTCTTACCTATTGTATTTCTTTTGTTGGTATTACCATAATTCAGGAAGGTGGAAGTGATGTAATTAAATGGCAGGATTTTGCTTGGTTTGGCGTGAGTGCCACACTTACTTTATTTTCCTATCCATTAATTTTTATTTGCGAAAAAATATTTGGATTTACTTCCGATGTTTCATTGTTGGAATTGTCCGACACCAACGGAAAACTTTTAAGAGAGCTCGCTTCGCGAGCACCTGGTACATTCCAACATTCGTTGCAAGTCGCTAATCTTGCAGAAGAAGCCATATATACTATTGGAGGTAATGCTTTGTTAGTACGCACAGGCGCATTATTTCACGACATAGGTAAAATGGAAATGCCAATGTACTTTATAGAAAACCAAGCAAGTGGCATTAATCCTCACGATGAAATGAGCTTTGACGAATCAGCCGCAATTATTATCGGGCACGTAATTAAAGGAATTGAAATTGCCAAAAAACATAATTTACCAGAATCTATTATTGATTTTATCCGCACGCATCACGGTACCAGTTTAACCACTTGTTTTTATAGGTCGTTCCAAAATGCTTACCCTGGTGAACATATTGATGAAGCAAAATTTCATTATCCTGGTCCTATTCCGTTTTCTAAAGAAACCGCTGTGCTGATGATGGCTGACTCGGTAGAAGCTGCTTCACGAAGTTTAAAAAAGTATGATGTGGAGAGTATTGATAATTTGGTGGAACAAATTATTAACACTCAAATAGAACAAAACCAATTTGTGAATGCTGATATTACATTTAAAGATATTAGTTCTCTGAAAAAGATTTTTAAGAAAAAACTAATTAACGTGTATCACGTAAGGGTAGAATATCCGAGGTAGTTGAAGATGAGTTTTATTTTTAATCCTCTACAAAATACATATCAATCTCTCCTTTGTTTTTCGCTTCTATCTTCCCTCTATGCAAGCAAGCAAAGTTATTTTTTATTAATTGATACGTTGCACCACTAACATTTATTTTGCCTGCTTCCGAATTTTGCTCCATACGCGCTGCAATATTAACGGTATCGCCCCAAATATCATAAGCGAATTTTTTTACTCCTACAATTCCTGCTACCACATTTCCAGTATTTATTCCTATTCTTATTTCAAATGGTAGTTCTCCTTTAGCTTCTTTTTCCGAGTTGGTTTGTTTTACAAATTCAATTATTTCTTTGGCAGCTTCCACAACATTAGTAGCGTGCGTTGAATTTTTTACTGGCAATCCGCCCACACACATATAAACTTCTCCATATGTTTTTATTTTCTCCACTTCATATTTGTTTATTATTTCATCAAAAGCGCAAAAGAAATAATTTATTTCCATCACTAATTTATCAGGCGATAATTGTGCTCTTAGGGTATCAAAGTTTTCAAAGTCGCTAAACATAACACTTACCGACTCATAATTTCTTGCCGCCGACTTCCATTTTTCTTTCAACTCCGCAGCTACTTCTTCAGGCAGAATATTTAATAATAAATCTTCACTTCTTTTTTTCTCTATTGTAATTTTTTTCTTCTGATAAAACACGATGAATAAAAAAACGAGAATAATAGCAAATCCGAATGAAAAACTATAAAGTAAAATCCTTTCCCTGTTAAGTTCAGCTTCAGCAGCAGCATCTTTTTTCTGCTGTTCTGTTCTATCTACTTCTTCTTTTTTCTCCGTTTCAATTTTATTTTTTATCTCTGCTATTTTGTCCTGCGACTCTCCCGTAAAAACAGAATCTTTAAACACAACATATAATTTATAATACCTAAGAGTATTGTGATAATCATTTAGTTTTTTATAAACTTTTGATAAATTAAAATAAATTTCTTTGATAATATCTTTTCTGTTTATTTGAAGACTTAACTCTAACGCATTCTTTAACCATACTTCAGCTTCGTGCAAATTTCCTTTTAAGTAATATGTTTCACCAATTTGATTATATGCATCTGTTTTATCATACATCAAATTGGGTTTATCCAGATAGGTTAATGCTTGTAAATAATTTTGCATTGCCTTATCATAATTTTTCTCGTCTTTATATATCCGTCCTATATCTATATAACAAGTTCCTGTGTTTCTGTTATTATTTAATTCAATATTTGTATTAACCGAAATCAATAAATTAGTTAATGCAGCTTCATAATTTCCTTGAAGATTATCATTCGAATTAGCTATTCCTTGCTTGTCCTTAATTTCTGTTCTTAATTTTAAAGCCGTCAAATGGTTTTTCATTGCTTCTTCCAAATTATCTTCCGACAGATAGATAGCTCCAATATTATTATGTGCAAGTGCCAATCCTTTTTTATAACCTGTTTCTTCATATAATTTCAATGCCTCAAAATAATTTTTATTTGCTTCGCCATAGTCGGCGTGCCAATGATAATAGACTCCTATGTTCATCAGAATATTGGCTTTTGCGTTTTTACATTTATTAATATACAACGTATCTTTTGTTGATGAATGTTCTTTCATCAATTTATCAAAAAGTTTAAATCCTTTATTCGCATATATTTTCCCATTAACAAAATCGTGATTGTTTCTAATAAACTCAAAAGCAAGTTTATCCATAATAGTTAGCGAAGCGGCATCAGCATTTGTTTGTTTCAAAGCAACAAGCAAACTATCTGTCTTTTTATTTTCTTGAGCGAATGAATTTATAGTTGAAAATAAAAAAAGCGACAAAACCAGACAAACAATCCCAGTTAATTTCCTTACAAAATACATCCCTACATCACCTTTATATTTCAAATTAATTTTTCCTCTTTCAACAAAACTAAATTTATCTTTTACTAATTCCTGTGTAAATTCCGAAATATTTACTTCTCCAGCTACACCGTTGTGTTCCATTCGTGATGCAATGTTTACAGTGTTACCAAAAATATCATAGCTAAACTTTTTTGTTCCAAAAATTCCCGCAACAAGCGGTCCTGTATTTACACCAATTCTTATTTCAAACGGAATTTCTCCTTTCGATTCTTTTTCTTTTTTTCGCACAAGTATAAAATCTTTTATTTCAATTGCAGCATTCACCACATCTTCCGGATTAGTGTTATTTTTAATTGGCAACCCTCCAGCACACACATAAGAATCCCCAATCGTTTTTATTTTTTCTATTCCGTATGTATGAATTATTTTATCAAACTCCGTAAAACAATAATCCAGTTCAGCCACCAATTGGTCGGGAGTAAGTTGTTCTGCAATGTTCGAAAAGTTTTTGAAATCAGTAAACATCACCGTTACCATTTCGTAGGTTTTAGGTTTCGATATTCCTGTTTCTTTTAATTCCTTCGCTATTTCTTCGGGCACAATGTTTAATAACAATTCTTCGCTCCTGTGTTTTTCAATTGTTATTTTTTTCTTTTGCCTAAAAACCACAAACGAAAAAAGAAAAACAATACCCAGCCCACCCATTAAAATATATCGGATATATTTTTTCTTTTTTAAATCCTCACTTGCCTCTGCATCTTTTTTTGCCTGTTCAATTTTATCTTCTGCTTGTTTTTTCTCAAAATCATAATCCAACTGTAGCTCCACTATCTTTTCATTTTTCCCCGTTTTATTTATCGAATCTTTATAACCATCATAAAGTACCTCATATTCGTACGCCTGTTTAAAATCTTTTTTTGCCGAATATATTCGCTCCATTTCCCAAAAACAATCTCTTTCGTGGTCGAGTGCTTTTATTTCTTTTGCCAAATCAAATCCTTCCGAAATATAATTAAGTGCATCATCCAATTTATCGAGATAAAAATAATCGCTACCTACCTGCCTGTAACAAAACGAAAGCGTGTTTTTATCTCCCACCTCTTTAGCTAATTTCAATGATTTCAAATGAGTTTCCAATGATTTTGTATAATTCTTTTCCCTGCTATATACATCGCCAATGCCCGACAAACAAACAGTGTACTGCCGCACCTCATTATTCATTGCTGCTATTTCATAACTCTGCTCATAGTTTTCCAACGCGCGTTTATTATCACCCATCCCGAAATACGAATTCCCAATATTATTAATGATATTTGCCGTTAGAGGCTTATTATATTCATCCGCCAGTGCCAATGCTTTTTCCAGGTACTCCAACGCTTTTTTATAATTCTCCTTATTGTTGTACACTAATCCAATATAATCCTGAAAACTACAAACCATCGCCTTATCATCCATCTCCTCTGCCAGTTTCAGCCCCTTCAGAAAATAGTACAACGCCTGCTGATAATCCGAATGAAACGATTTGGTATAACCTCTACACCGATAGCTTAAACAAATTCCTTTCTTGTAATTTATTTTTTCGGACAGCAAATACAGTTGTTCTGCATATTCTAACGCTTTACTTTCGTTACTGCTCCAATATTGTTGCGAAATATCATAAAGTAATTTTGCTTCCACCGTATCTTTAAAACTAGTAGTAGAAGATTTATTTTCAGAGCCGTATTTTTTTAATTCCGACTCAAGACTATCAATAATATGCACGTTTTGAGAAACTACTGAATCAGTAATTAGTAAAGCGAAGAGAAAAAAGAAGAGGGGAAATGCTAAAAAACAATTTTTCATTTCAATTGAAATATTTTGTTTCATCAGCAAAGATATTAAAACTAAATAAAGGAGGTAAAAAGGAATAGTTATTTATTTAACTCCCCTGCTCTCCTTATTAGTCTATATTTGTCCATAGTAAGAAATTCATCTTACTTTAATCCGCCGTTAATGAGCATAGTAAATATTAGTTTAAGCAGGTCGAAAGTGTTTGTGGAGTTCGATATTATGGCATTGCGGTTTTCCTTAATGGTATTCGATATTACTTTTTCTGCCGGAGATATGTATATGGGCATTATTGCCGAAAAGGGATTTTTGGGCAAAAGTATCTCTCTAAAGCACAAAGTAGAAATGATTATTGGCTACTTAAGGAACCATCCAGAAATAACCCATCTAACTGTCGAAAATATGG
>CAILDT010000701.1 GCA_903833025.1 uncultured Bacteroidota bacterium
GGTCTTTTTGTATAACAGTCGCTCTTAGAGCCGTTGCCGAATAGTGTCAATGACCTGCCGTTGATTAATCTTTACAAAACACGATACAAGCTGGGTTTTCCCATTCAAACATACCCCCATTTTTTTCTGCAAATTCTAATAAAGCTGGGTTTATGTAAGGATAGCCACCTCTAAATTCACCATAATAATCACAAGCATCGTCACCATTTTCACCGCTAATGTACAAATTGCCATCTTTAATAAAGCTATAAGGCGGTTCATACACATCTACCAATTTTTTATCAACAAATTTCATATTCAGCAATTTTGGTAGTTTCTGCTGTAGTTTTTCTAAGTTCATGTCAATTTCCTTTCCATTAAAGCGTTACATACATTTTTTAATTGCTTCCTTAAATCACCGTTTTCAGCCGTTAATTCGCGAACCTTTAATTCAAGCATTTGTTTCTCTAGCTTTGCAATTGCTTTGGTAACGCGCTCAATCTGAACTGGGTCTTTGCTTTGGCCCAAAACAAACTGCTGACCAGCTAAACTTTTTTCTAATATCTTGATGTCCATGATTAATCCGTTTCTTTGCAAAAGCCCAAATCGCAGGCATAAATAAACATTTCTTCTTCAAACTGGTCTAAAATTTTGCTTTGAAAAGGTAGATCAGTTAAATACTCACAAAATAACAATTTGTCTTTAGTGGCCGCATACTCTTTGGCGTTTTCTTTTGTTAAATATTTGGTTAAATAGTCAGTTAAAATCATGTTATTCCCCTTAGGCAGCCAATTTACCGACACAACCCTGACCGTAGCCATCGTCACCCATGCTATAAACACTTGCTACTGTCTTGCTTGGCTGGGTAGGACAAAGACTAACTTCATCAGTTTTGCATTGAATAATTCTTTTAATGTCAGAAGGCGTATAACCTCTCTTACAACTGTCAGCATTAAATAAAACATCATTAATATAAGCAGCATTGTCATAACTACTAACAAAAATACTTACTGCATTGTCAAATCCGTATTCATTACAAACATCAACTGATACGCCAGTTAAAAATGAACTTGATAATTTTCTGTTTACAAAGATAAAGTCAGCACCAAATTTAACTTCTTCACCGTTTAAGTTTGCATAATTTTGACCTTTGTAATCTTGCATACCGTCAAAATATGAACCTTCAAAGTTAGAAATTACTTTTTTTACTTGATCTGAAGTTGGGCCATCAAAATAATAAATACTTATTGATGCACCGCCAGCATAACTGCTGCTTTTAACGCTGAACTTTACGCCAGCAAATGATTCTTTAAGTGCTGCCCTAACCAATTTTGCTGTGTCCACTACGCTGATATATTTCATTTGAAACTCCTTTTTCTATCTCACTCCCCAATGGAGTAAATCCAGTTTAGTTAAGATAACTTAACAATACAATAGCTTTTTAACAAAAAAACAACAATTTAATCAATATTTTTTTGAGCAGGAATACAGTCACGGGTGTTTGTGTATTCGGAAAAATAGTATTTAACTTGGTTAATAACTTGCTTTGCTTCAACGGTGCTGCCCTGATCTATCAACATCTGAACATCAGACAACATACCCATTAAACGCATATTAATGTTAGAAGCAGAAGCAAGGCCTATTTCAACATTATTTTTAGTAGTGCCAAACATTTTAATTTCTTGATCGTAGTTCATCTCTATCTCACTTTTCAAAAGTAACCCCCGTAGGGGCGGTTAATTAAACTAATTTAGGTCTTTGAATAACTGTTTGCTTAACACCGTTTCTAACGCCTAATTCTTTAATGGTAGCTTTAATTGTTGCTGTTTCACCTTTACATGGAAAGCCATTTGCATTGCCCTTGTAAATAACAATGTTTTTATTAACATCTTCACAAATATTTATAAATGTTGTGCCGTAAACACCATCAAGAGCAACAACATAAACACAAGTGAGTGCTAATGTAACTTTTTCACCTACAGCACCTATATACTCCCTTGTAGCGTCTAATGCAGCTTTTTTGCAAGCCCATTCAGCTTTACGGGCAATTTTGGCAATAATACATTTTCTTACTGCTTCTACTTGTTTTTCAGACAGTTTGCCGTAATTATCATAAGCAGAAGCTAAAGAGCCAACAAAGCCTTCTTTAAAACATTTGAAATTGCCTTCATCGTCATAAATACGGCCA
>CAILDT010000702.1 GCA_903833025.1 uncultured Bacteroidota bacterium
AACTCACTATGTCGTGAACGCAATATAATTTCTATTGAATGTAAGTTAATTAGTTTCATTAAAGTGAGCTAATCTCTTCATCTTTAGCTATCTTTGCCACCACTTATGACAAACACATACATCAAAATAAAACTAAATGCCGGCAAAGAGCACAGTTTAAAACGCTTTCACCCGTGGGTATTCTCCGGCGCAATAAAAAATATAAATGGCGAAGTAAAGGAAGGCGACATAGTAGAAGTATATTCTTCACAAAACGAATTCCTCGGAATGGGGCATTATCAAATAGGTTCCATAGCTGTTCGTTTGTTTTCCTTTACGCAAGTTGTCCCCGATTATGAGTATTGGAAATCGAAATTACAAGCGGCATATAACTTCCGAACACAATTGTATTTAACCGACAATGCAGCCACTAACTGCTACCGTCTTTGCTTTGGCGAAGGTGATGGTTTGCCAGGTTTCATTATAGATTATTACAACGGCACAGCAGTATTTCAATCGCACTCCATAGGGTTACATCTTATAAAAGATGAATTTGTAAAAGCGTTGCGCGATATTTATGGCGATAAACTCATTGCTGTATATGATAAAAGCGAGGAAACAATGCCAAAACAAGCACCTGTAAAAGCCCCGAATGGCTACTTGTGGAAGCGCGATGATGTGGAAGTTCCAAACATAGTTTTGGAAAACAACAACAAGTTTTACATTGATTGGGAAGGCGGACAAAAAACGGGTTTCTTCCTCGACCAGCGCGAAAACCGCGAATTACTTGGGCATTACTCAAAGGATAAAACAGTGCTGAATACATTTTGTTATACTGGTGGCTTCTCGGTGTATGCAGCAAAAGGTGGTGCAAAAGAAGTACACTCAACGGATATTTCTAAAAAAGCAATGGAACTTACTGATAGAAATATTGAGTTAAATGAAATAGCAAATCATCAATCATTCGCCATTGATACGTTTGATTTTCTAAAACACAAAGAGAATACGTATGACATTATCGTCCTCGACCCACCAGCATTTGCTAAGCATCAAAATGTAAAACATAATGCAATTATGGGTTATAAACGATTAAATTATGAAGCAATAAAACAAATAAAGTCGGGCGGATTGCTGTTTACTTTTTCGTGTTCTCAGGTGGTGGATAAAAATACATTTAACTCCACTGTTATGGCAGCAGCTATAGAAGCAGGGCGTACAGTGCGTGTGTTGCATCATTTATCACACCCCCCAGACCATTGTGTAAATATTTTTCATCCCGAAGGAGAGTATTTAAAAGGATTAGTGGTACACGTGGAGTAAACTATTTGAGTAAATAGTTTTCTATTTCGGTAATAGTTTTCAGTATTATTTTATCCCAGATAAAAGATTTCTGTATCTTCTCAATGGAGCTGTTCTTCATATTTAGCAGCTCTCTTTCAGGAAGATTAATCATATAAATAATGGCTTGTTTTAATGCTATACTGTTTCCTGGAGAAATTAGTAAACCGTTAGTTATATCTATTTCTTCTGCCACAGCTCCTACATTGCTTGCTATTACTGATAATCCCGAAGCCATTGCCTCAAGGATAACAGTTGGCATTCCTTCGCTATAACTCGGGCAAACTAAAACATCAGCATCCAGTAAAATGTTTTTTATCTTTGATACATCCGAAATGCTGCCATAATACAATACATTCGAAGATACTATCTTTTTCTCAGCAGGTATATCTCCAATAAATTCGAATGTAAAATTGTCAGCAGGTAATAGTTCTTTTATCACAACAGATAATTCTTCAATTCCTTTTCTGCGTTCGTATCGCCCAATAAAAACAAACTTCCGTTTAGTATTTACTTTTACAGGAACGGTTCGTATCCAAGTTGTATCAATACCAATAGGTATTTGAATTATTTTGTTAGTTGGTATTCCTTTGCTTTTAATTATGTCCGTAAGTTTTCCTCCCAACGAGAATATAATATCCGCATTCCTCATAGACTTAATTACAGGGCGTTTAAATAAGTATTGTTCCACCTTCGATTTAAAGTCAGCAGTAAGCTGAAACATTTCCAAACCGTGAAAATTAATTCCGACAGTTGCATTCGTTCTACTTTTATTCTCTAATAAATACATACCGCATAAACCTTGTACATATATAAAGTCGGCAGGTTTTTGTTGCTCATACATTTCAAACATTGATTTGGAATAAGCATACATCTCACGAATATAATGCCCTGGTAATATACCAGTTTTGGGATATGGAATAAATATGGAGGTGATGAATTTCTTTTCCTCTTCAGAAAAACAATTCAGATTATCAAGTACAGAAACACTTTTAGCAGTATGGTATAAATCAACGTCAACTTTATTAAGAGCAAAATATTTAGCTAGATAAAAAGAATGTTTCTGCATTCCACCAATCACATAAGGGTATATACCATCCGTAAATAAAGCAACTCTCATTTTATTTCTTTAGCTTTTTATATTTTATCCTTGATGATAACCGTTTTGATGGAAGCTCAATAACCCTGTAAACAATGTATGCAGAGAGTATAGTAATACAAACAGCTGCAATTATAAGCAGTACTTTATAAAATGGACTAAGCATTAAATGCGCACAATAATTTAAAATTAATACTCCTGTGATGCTGTGAAATAAATAAATGGAGTATGAAATATCCCCTAAGAAAGACAGTAGTTTGTTTTTAAATTGAGTAAAAAACAATATAGAAATATGGGCAACTGCTGAAAAAGCAAATGTTCCTATATCGTGATAAAAAAGTATTTCGAAGGATGAAGCTGCTGTTAATACCAGCAATTCCTGCCACTGAATAATTTTAGCTTTATATAAAAACAAACTGATGCCAAGTAGAAAAACAGGTAAATGATAAGGCAAAAAGGAATTCATAAAAACAGGACCAGATAAAATGATAGCATAAGAAATAAATCTCAAATACATTTTTTTGCTTGCTATGAGAGGAAAAAAAATACCGATAGACAGGTAGTATTGAAACTCAATTGCCAACGTCCAATACACTGGTCGTATCCAATGTTCGTCTTTAAAAAATGGAATAAGATAACCAAAGTGTAAAGCAATTTGCCTTGCCGTAGGCGTTGTATCCACTCCATTATAATGAGGACTTCTAAGCCGGATGTAAGTATAAATAATTGCACAAATAAGCGATACAATATAAGGTGGTTCCAAACGTATAAAACGTTTTGCAACAAAAGTGAAATAATGTTTGATGGTATATGAACTATGAAATAAAGACCAAGGAATAATGAAACCGGAAATAACAAAAAACATTTGAACTCCATACTTTCCGAATGAAAATATATTGATTGCGTATTCTGAATTAACTAACCCCGTAACAGTACACACGTAATGATAAAGACAAACGGATAGTGCCGCAATGGCTCGTAAAGAATTAAGAACAGGAATGTTTTTATCTTGAATCATCCTACTTTACCATTGGAAAAAGGAATTTATTTTGTCAACAATAAATCCAACTTCTTCATCTTTCAAATAATAATGAAGCGGTAAACGCAATAAGCAATCCGAATACTTATCAGCGTTTTCAAGAGATAAACCACTATATTTAGTTTTATAAAAGGCGCTGCTATGTAATGAAGAATAATGAAAAGCTGTTTGAATATTATTTTCCAGCAGATACTTCATAAGGGAATTTCTTGACTCAAGTGAATTGCAAACGATATAAAATAAATGGGCATTGTGATTAGAATACTCAGAAATAGCGGGCAAATTAATATGTTTTGCAACTTGCAAAGGTTTTAACAAACGATGATACAAATCCCACAGTTGTTTTCTTTTGTTTTGAATTTCATCAATTTGTTCCAATTGATGAAGTCTTCCTTTTTTTTTGAAATTTCTTTGTTTGAATCTGTAGCCGCATATATTTGTACATTGTTGTTGACACCTTTCGTACACGCCTTTTTCATTGGTGTTCGAAGATTCCTTGTGGATTCTGCAATCCCAATTACCTTTGGTTCTACATGATCATCCACTTTCATATCAATGTGAAATGGCTTTCTCTTTGGTCTTTCTACAGTGAAGGCATCCACAACCGGCCCGCAATCAGCCATAACAAGTTGATGTACTTGAGGCGCCTTCGTACATACCCGCTGCGCAGTTTGAACACGAAGTTGATCCCGTTGAAGCGTAGGTACCGGCCGCACAAGTTGAGCAACTCGTGCTTCCGGTTGCGCTTTGATAGGTACCCGAAGAGCAGGTTGAGCAAGAGCTTGCACCAGTGGAAGCTGAATAACT
>CAILDT010000703.1 GCA_903833025.1 uncultured Bacteroidota bacterium
CGAATATAAACCTGGATTAGAATAACAATGAATAGGAGAAGAAGATGTAGAACTGCTTCCATCGCCAAAAGTATATATAAGTGAGACACAGTTTGTACTCCCTGTTTCTGTAAAATCAATACAAGCAGGAGCACAACCTGTTGTAAGGTTCGAAGTAAAAGTGGGCGTTGGCAAGGGATTTACAGTAACAGTAAAAGCAACAGATGCAGTGCAAATGTTGGTACCTGTTACAGTATAAGTAGTGGTTACAGAAGGTGTAGCAGTTGCAGTATTTGTTCCTGTATATGTTGCCCCAGCTGACCAAGTGTAACTTGTTGCTCCATTTGCAGTTAAGTTAGCCATTTGCCCCGCACATATAGTTGGTGAATTTACGGTAACTGTTGGTGTTGGAAAAACACTTACAGTAGCAGTTGTGGTATCCGCACAACCATTAGTATTGCCAATTACAGTATAAGTAGTTGTGGCAGCAGGGGAAGCCAATGCAGAATTAAAACCATTAGGAACTGCCCCAGCAGACCAAGAGTAAACAGTAGCCCCATTTGCTGTTAAAGTAGCAATTTGTCCAACGCAAATGGAGGGTGAATTAACAATAATAATTGGTGTTGCGTTAACTGTTACACTGGCAATAGCATTAGCCGAACATCCATTTGCGGTTCCCGTAACAGTGTAGGATGTAGTTACCGAAGGTGTTGCATCAGCAGTATTTACTCCAGTAGAAGTTGCACCTGCCGACCAAGTATAACTTACGGCACCATTAGCAATAAGGTTTGCTGTTTGCCCTGTACAAACAGAGACTGAATTTACAGTAACTGGTGGGGCAGCATTAATTGTAATATCTATCCCATTATCATTGCCCATTACCCAAGGCAGCGAACTAAACACGCGCACCCTGTATAAACTACCAGATGGCGTATTACAAGGTATAGTGCATAAAATTGAACCTGAATTAGCGGTACTTGATAATGTTCCGATGGTTATAGGAGATGAAAAACTCCCTGTTGCATCAGAAAGTTGGACGGAATAAACATTGCCTGCCAGAAATACTCCACTACTTGTAAATGGAACACTCAATGTATCGCAGGCACAAAATTGATAGTTTGAAATTGTATCAGTAGTAACTGTATTAGAAGTTGTATTGGTAAATGAAAAATTATCAACGTGCGTCCAGCGAGGAACCCCTGTAGTACTTACACTTATATATTGACCATTATTAGGCGCGGCAAAAGTAAAATTACGCAAATTCCAAACACCCGCAGTAGGCACAGGTCCAGTATAAACAACAGTTCCGAGTGCACCTGGAGCTGTTGAAACGCCAATTACAATGGGAATTGCAGGGGTATAAGTAAAGTCTCCTTTGTCATAAAACTGCATTGTATATGTTGTTCCAGCAACTAAAGGCGCAGAAAGTGTCATTGTAAATGCGTCAGTATTTCCAGAAGGAGCTGCTAATGCAACAAACCAATTTCCACTTTGCGGCGAGCCATAGGTGCAAGTTCCATCCATAATATCCAATTCACTTCCTAAACCATAAGCATTTGAGCTTCCCATTTGAGCATCCCAAGTTGTATTAGCCATATTAAAGTTACAAGGAGCTGAAGTATTTATTTCAAAATCTCCATTAAGAAAAAATTGAGCGAACGAGTTTTCTTTAGTGAATAGAAGTAAAAGGAAGAGAAATAGTATTCTGTGTAATTTAATCATTTCAGATAATTTGAATAGTAAATCAATTTTAGTGAAACCAAATCTCTTTTAAAATCACGCTAAAATTAATAATAAGTTTCTATTAATCAATAGAAAATAATAAAGAAGGAAAGCAGGATTAAAACAAATCTAATTATCTGAAGGTATTAAATTAGCTACCAACTTTAGTATAAATTGCAGTTGTTCTTCGCGGGTAAGTTCCGAGTTATCAAGTACTATAGCATCTTTGGCTTGTACCAATGGGTTTTCTTTTCTATGGGTATCTTGATAATCTCTATCTATTAAGTTGGCTTTTATATCATCAAATAAAACATCCTGTCCTTTGGCTTTTAGCTCATCATATCTACGTTTAGTACGTATATCAGTATCGGCAGTCATAAATAATTTAAGTTCAGCATTTGGGAAAACGTTAGTGCCAATGTCTCTTCCATCTACCACTATGCCTTTGTTTTTACCCAGTTCGCGCTGTATGGCAATCATCTTTACGCGTACTTCGTGTATCGCACTTATCTTACTTACGTTTTCTGAAACTATCATCTTACGAATTTCTTTCTCCACATTTTCTCCATTTAAAAACGTGTCGGATGCTTTGGTACGTGGATTAAATTCAAAGCCAAGATTTATTTCGGGCAACAATTTTATTACTTCATCTTGCAAAAAACTATGGTCTTTAATTGTTCCTTTTCGCAAAGCATATAAAGTAACACACCTGTACATTGAGCCCGAATCAATATACGC
>CAILDT010000704.1 GCA_903833025.1 uncultured Bacteroidota bacterium
GTGTACGACCCCTGCGAATCGTTAACCAATGTGTTTCCAGCCCCTGTTTGATACATCCACGTTAGTTGTTTATTATTTCCATTGTAAGTATAAGTGTATAAATAATCGTAGTCGTAACTCGCGCCGTTCCACGTTTGCGATTGTTGTGTAAGTTGATTATTGCTACCATCAAATGTATTTGTTGCTAACACGTTGTTATCCCAACTTGCCCCATTCCACGCTTGCCCTTGCATTGTTAGTTGATTATTATTTACATCAAACGTATAATTATATCGATATTGATTATCGAAACTACTGCCATTCCACGTTTGGTCGGTTTCGTTGGTGGTGTTATTATTTACATCAAATATAAACATCATTTGAGAAGCATTGTCCCAGCTTGCCCCATTCCAGCTCTGTTGCAGCTTATTTGTTATTAGCCCTGTACCATTTAAAGTATTTACATAATGCGTTACATTGTCCCACGATGCTCCATTCCAAGTCTGGTCCACTTCATCTATTAAATTATTATTTACATCATAAGTATAAATATCAGCATAGTTATTATCCCACGATGTTCCATTCCAAATCTGATATGAATCGGTAAGCAATTTATTGTTTGCATTGTATGTAAACATCGATTGAGAGCTGTTTACCCACTGTGTTCCGTCCCACGTTTGTGTTACTTGCGAAGTTAAAAAGTTACCAGCATTGTATGTGTACGTATCCATACTTTGATTTACCCAAACCGTTGTATCCCAGTTTTTATGCACCGCAAGCGTTTTATTATTATTCGCATCATACGTAAAAAGAGTTTTAACAGGCAAGTACCAAATCATCGAAGTATCGCTCCATACCCACGTATAAGTACTATCCATTAAATCAGTAGTTAATACTTTTTCCTGATTTTTATTTTGTTTTTTATTCGATAATCGCTTTGCATTATCCTTCAGTTTTATTTTCCCTGGCGATTGATGATTAGCCCCAACAGGTAGTATTGGCTGATGGTTCTGCGCTTTTAAATAAATGCTAAAAGTAAAAAGGAAACCAATTAAAAGTAATTTTGTTTTCATAGTATTATCTTAATAATTAATAGTGAAGCAAAGGTAGTTTATTTTCTTTTACAGCAAAAAAAATCCCGCCTACCAGCGGGACTCTTTTTTATTTCCTTCCTATAAAGAATATTCTTTATTGCACTATTAACTTTTTAGTACCCGCCACCTCTCCATTTACAGAAGAAGTAGAAGAATGAGTTACCAATTGCGCAAAATAAATACCCTGCGCCATATTATCCCTGTCAACAGTTACTTGTGTGCCACTAAAGTTAATCGTTTTAATAGTTTTTCCAAGCACATCAATAATGTTTAGCGTTGCATTTTTATATTCCTTTTCAAATGCAATAGTAGTTTCCGCACTAAACGGATTAGGATAAACACTAAACGTATTTTCCATCTGATGCTCATCAATGCCTATCGTAACATTGGTATTCCATTTAGATACTCTGCCAGTGGGCGTTCCGCTAGCTTTAATAAACGAACCACCTGCATAAACCTCCGTATTAAAAACCTGTAACGTGTTCACAGCAGTAGTTACAGGGTTGTTATTCATCCCAGTACTCATCGGGCTCCAAGCAGTACCATTCCACTTCGCCACTTTAAATGCACTTGCACCACCCGCCATCACAAACGAACCTCCCGCATACAACTCACCATTATTAACCACCAACGTATTCACATTTCCACTCATTCCGCTACCCACCGGTGTCCACGTGGTACCATCAAATTTTGCAATATAATCAGCCGTTACACCGTTAATAGATGTAAACGAACCACCCGCATATAAATCACCATTATAAACCGCAAAACACTTTGCATAAATAGATACAGCACCATTAATACCAGTGCCAATTGACGACCACGCAGTATCGTTCCAAACCGCTATCTTCGCCACCGTTACTCCCCCAGCAGTAGTAAACGAACCACTTGCATACAACTTATTATTATAAACCCCAAGCGCATACACCACTCCATTCATCCCTGTTCCTAACGATGCCCAGCTGCTACCGTTCCATCTCGCAATAAACGAAGTATTTGCACCGCCACCCATATTACCAAATCCACCACCAGCTATCAATTGCGAATTATATACAGTAAGTGCTTTTACCGATGAAGTAGAAGCATTCCCAATGTTAGCCCACGTTGTACCATTCCATTTCGCTATCTTCCCTGCCGCTGTACCGCCCGCCATTGTAAAGTTTCCA
>CAILDT010000705.1 GCA_903833025.1 uncultured Bacteroidota bacterium
ATCTCCACTGGATAATCAGTTATAAAAGTGGGTTGTATGTAATTGCCTTCGCATTTACCTCCAAATATTTCATCTATCAGCTTTCCTTTGCCCATCGTGTTATCCACAGCAATGTTTAATTCTTTGCAGACCTCTCTTAATTGAGCTTCATCCATCGCGCTGCAATCAATTCCTGTAAAATCTTGAATGGATTCAAACATAGTAACACGTTTAAATGGTCGTTTGAAATCAATTACTTTATCACCCACTTGCACTTGTGTTGTTCCGTTCAAGTCGAGAGCAATTTTTTCAATTAATTCTTCTGTAATATCCATCATCCAGTTGTAATCCTTATACGCTACGTATAGCTCCATCACTGTAAATTCGGGGTTATGCGTTCTGTCCATTCCCTCGTTACGAAAGTTGCGAGAGAATTCATACACTCCCTCAAACCCTCCAACAATAAGCCGTTTAAGATATAGCTCATTAGCTATTCGGAGATACATTGGTATGTTTAATGTATTATGATGTGTAGTAAAGGGGCGTGCAGTTGCGCCACCTGGTATAGCTTGCAACACAGGTGTATCTACTTCCAACCATCCTTTGGCGTTATAAAAATCACGAATGGTATTCATCATTTTCGTACGTTTAATAAATGTTTCTTTTACGTGCGGATTGATTATTAAATCTACATATCGCTGACGGTAACGAAACTCTGGGTCGGTAACTTCATCGTGTGCTACGCCTGCTTCATCAATCTTTACAATAGGTAGCGGACGAATGGATTTGCAAAGCATTTTAAAAGTAGTAGCGTGAATAGATATTTCGCCAACTTTAGTGATAAATACAAACCCAGTTACTCCAATAATATCGCCTATGTCGGTATGTTTTTTAAATAATAAATCATACGTGCTTTTATCTTCTGTTGCAGAAATATCATCTCTGCGAATATATATTTGAATGCGACCTGTGCTGTCCTGCAAGTTCACGAAACAAGCTTTGCCCATATCGCGAACACTCATTATTCTGCCTGCAATAGTTATACTTTTATACTCCTCGGATTTCTCCGCAGTGAAGTTTTCTAAAATGTTTTTAGCTGTTGCGTTTATCTCCACCAATTCGGGAGGATACGCATCAATGCCCATTTTGGTAATCTCTGCAAGTTTATTACGTCTTAATTGTTCTTGTTCGTTTAGCTCGTTGTTCATTTTGTTTTTATTGAATATTTAGAGGCGCAAATATACGACGTAAGGAATTAGAAATTTGGAATTATAAATTATTAATGAAGAGAAGGTACGTAAGCGGTCTATTCCTTTATAAACTTTCCGTTTGTTTGTGGATGATTTTTGAGATGAATAAAATATAGTCCAGATGGTAAATCGCCTATGTTTAGTTGAGTTGATTGGCTTGCTTCGGTTTCTTTTAATAACATTCCAATAGAATTAAATAACTGTATTTCTTCTTTCTCATTTTTATTTATCGGCAATGTAATGTTTATTGTTTCGTTTGCAGGGTTGGGATACAACTTAAATTGATTGTCCGCATTTGCCTGCTCATTCACCGAAACATTGGTACAGATAAGGTTATAAAGGAAATCAGCAGTTTGTTGCAGCACAGTATCCAATGCGGGTTCGTTATAAAAATCGCAGTGCCCTGTGCCATAATCAAGGTAGAGTTGATTGTACACGCCTTTTGAATTTGCTTCCTGCTGCATTGCGCAACTGCCATCCATAATAACAGGGAAGGGCCAAGCATCGCATAACCCGTGACCGCAAGAAACAATAGTATCCACCAAGCCGTGTGCGCTGTATAATGGCGGCTCACCGTGGCTAATCCAATCTTTTCGCCATAGCGCGCCTGAATAATTTATTACTCCTCTTATTGGTGTGGTGTGTATGTTATTAGTACTGCTGTTGCCCTGAAAGCCACCATTGGCAGCTATTATAGTTGCGATGTAAGCGGGAATATTATCGGTACTATCTAAGTAAGCGGCTTGAGATGCAGCCATACCGCCTGCTGAACCACCTTCGATAAAAATATAATTGCTATCTATTTTGTAAGTATTGCTTGTTGCTTCGTCTTCCACAAAATAACGAATAGCTGCTTTCATATCGCTTGCTGCTTTGGTGCAGGTTTCTACAATGGTTGTAGAATCTACCCACGGCACATCTATTAATCTATATTCAATAGTAGCGGCTACAAATCCTTTTTTAGCAAAGTAAATACATCTCTTTTTTTCGTCCTGACGCGTATGCCCCGTAAAGCTACCACCGTGTATCATTACTATTACGGGGCGTTTCTGAAGTGTATCAGCGTGGGGTTCATATACATCCATTATCAGATTCTGAAGCACATTATTCATCGTATAATTTTGTCCGTATTGAACATTAATAGTGGAATCGTAGGTTGCGAAAACATAGTTTTTATACCTGTTGCCATCGCAGCCGGGGTGTTGGGCAAGTGAATTTAATGTGATGATGATAAATAAAGCGGAGATTGTTTGTTTCATTTATTAGTTGAAACTTTTTAGTGTTTTACTTAATAGTATAGCTTGGTTTGTTTGGATGCAGTGGATTAGCCATTAACGATTGTGTTGCAGGATGCACCACTAAATCCATATCTTCCATAGGCACAGCACCAAGCAATGTTTCATCACCGATTACCAAAGCACCAACAAAACAAAAACGGTTTTCAAAATCCACACGTATCGGACCTACATAAGGAACTTGGTGCGAACTGCCATCAGCAATAGTTACGGGGCGTTTATCTAATTCCTCTAACCCTAACTGAAAAGCAACTGATTGAGGAATACACAGCATTAACGCTCCTGTATCTACCAAGGCTTCTAACTCAACAGGCACTAACGAGGCATTGCGAGGGTTACTAAGTTTTATTTTTGAATAGGTTAATCCCATTTTCTTTTTAATTTCTACAAAGGTAGTTTATTATATGGATTTTGATTTATTCTTTCCTGAAACATTATTTGAGCATAGTTACTTTGATGAAAATAAATCATTATCAAAACAACCAACAATGCTTTTTCATTTCATCTTAATTATCTCCCCCAAAATTACCAATAAATCCCACACCATATATATAAGGTATAAAACTTCATTACTTTCCAAGCTCACTTCCTCCATCTTCTTTGCATTCCATAATTATTATTATC
>CAILDT010000706.1 GCA_903833025.1 uncultured Bacteroidota bacterium
AAACAGGAAATTTGAAATCAACTTGGCAGACAAAAATTATTGGTACTAAAAAAGTAAGAACAAGAATAATAATTAGAACCGACACAGAAACACCCTTGACATATAAAATAAAAGTACAAAGCGAATACACAGACGATATAAATGCAAGTGCAAAGGATGATGAGAAGTTTAAGGAATGGGACAGAGTTCTAAAAAAGTATGCCAAAGTTTTTTCGGATCTAAATAACGGATTAACCAAATAAATGAAATGGAAAACTTACCCCAGTACGCGCTAAGCTGACGGGTTGGCTTGTGTGAATGGGCTTAGTGTGGTTTTAACTTGTAAGCTGTGCTTACAAAAGAAATAAAAAAACAAAACGGGGAAACCGAAAACCGTAAAGAGTAGGTGAGAAAAAAAATAGAAAAAAGATGAAAACAAATAATATTTATCTTTCAGGAAAAAGTATTTACGCAATGCGTTTTTTAATATCTCAATTGATTATAAGGAAATTAAGTTTAGCTTTGTTGCGTGAATATATATGTTATGCGTCATTTTACGTGTTGCGTAACATTAACGAAATGGTCAAACCTATAGAAACAAATAAAAACAAAAAAGCAATGAATGAAGAAGTAAAATTTAAAATCGGAGACACAGTAAAACATAAAATATTTTTTCGCACTTATGTAATACGGGCGGACAAAGCAAACCCTTATCCAATTGCAGACAATACAATTTGGAAACTTAAGGAAGGTTATGATTATATAATTTCTGCAATAGGCAGATATGAAAATCTTGACGTAAAAGAAAATGAAATTGAGAATGTAAAATAACAATAACTAAAAACAAAAAACAAAATGAAAAAATTATTACTAATTACAATTATTACCATATATGCAACTTCTGCAAATGCACAATGGTCAAAGGTGAATAATGGCTTACTGGATTTTAATTATGTTTCTGCATTTGCAGTAAGCGGTACAGATATTTATGCTGGAAATCGTGACGGAGTATATTTATCAACAAATAATGGTGGGCTTTGGACACTTTTAGATAGTGGTCTAACGAATCACTTCGTATCTTCATTAGCAATTAGCGGAACAAATATTTTTGCTGGGACTCAAGGTGGAATGTTTATATCAACAAATAATGGAGGTAATTGGTCTCCGATTGATAGTGGTTTAACAAATCTCAATATATCTTCTATTGCAATTAGTGGTTCAAGTATATTTGTAGGGACTTATACAGCGGGAGTGTTTTTATCCATAAACAATGGAAACACCTGGACACAAATAACAAATGGGATGACTAATTTAAATATCTATTCCTTAGCTATTAGTGGGTCAAGTATTGTTGCAGGTACTTATGGCGGAGGCGTTTTTATTTCAACTAATAATGGCAGTACGTGGGTTTCTTGGAATACAGGAATAACCAATTTGAATATTGAGTCTTTAGCAACAAGTGGTTCAAATATATTTGCAGGAACTAATGGTGGAGGTATATTTTTATCTACGAACAGCGGTAACACGTGGTCAGTAGTAAATACTGGTTTAACTAATCTCTCTGTCCTATCATTATGTATTAACGGAACAAATGTATTTGCAGGAACAGCAAATGGCATGTTCATTTCAGGTAATAATGGAACTAATTGGACTCCTATAAATAACGGTTTAACAAGCACTATTATTAAATCCATATCCGTAATTGGCTCAAACCTTTTTGTAGGGACAGGTCTAAGTTCTTATAGCAGGGGAGTTTTTTTATCTTCAAATAATGGAGGTACTTGGTCGGCAGCAAATAATGGTTTTCTGCCAGGTGCAGTCGTTACTTCATTCGCAGTTATTGGTTCAGACATTTTTGCTGGAACCGAAGATGATGATATAGGAGTATTCTTATCAAACAATAGTGGTGGGCTTTGGTCGCCTATGAACAATGGTTTAACAGATCATAATGTTCGAACGTTAGCTACAAACGGAACAAATATTTTTGCTGGGACAGGAAGTAGTGGCGTGTTTTTATCAACTGATAATGGAAATACTTGGACACATTGTATAGACACTGGTTTGACTTATCAAGGAATTCAATCATTAACCATAAATGGGACAGATCTTTATGTTGGGACAGCAGCGCAAGGAGCTGGGTTTTTTAAATCAACTAATAATGGAGGTAGTTGTAATCTGATTAATTCAAATTGGATTGTATATTCAATGGCAATAAGCGGTATAAAGATTTTTGCTGCTGGTACTGATGGTGTGGATTTATCTTTAGATAATGGTAATACGTGGACAAATCTTAATATACCAGTTACAGGTAATAATGCAGTGTTTTCTTTAGCAATAAGCGGAACTGACATTTTTGCCGGAACAAATGGCAATGGAATATTTTTATCTCATAATAACGGTGGTAATTGGATTGCCGTGAACACTGGTTTGCCAAATAATTTAACAGTTAATTCAATTGTAGTAGATGGTTCAAATATATTTGCAGGAACACAAAGTAACGGTGTATATTTGTCAGGAGATAACGGAGCTACTTGGGTAGCAGTAAATGCCGGGTTGACAGACGGTGCTGTATATGCATTGGCGATAAGTGGGACAGATATTTATGCAGGAACTTATGGTGCTGAACGAGGAATATTTAAACGTGCATTAAATGGAATGTCAGTTGGTATAAAAGAAATAAGTATTGATAATTCTATTCTTATTTATCCCAACCCTCTCACTTCACAAACCACTATTTCATTTAACCAAGAACAAAAAAGCACCATCATTAAAATAACAGATGTTTTGGGTAAAGAAATAAGGAAAGAAACTTTTTCAGGAAAACAATATATTATTGATAAAGGAGATTTGAATAATGGAATTTATTTTGTCCAAATAATTGACGACAATAAAAATGTAACAAACAAGAAAATAATAATTCAATAAAACAAAACAAACATAATGGAAAAACTGAATACTAAACAAAGAATGGCTTTAATTGAATTCCTAAAGAATAAAATTAATACACATAGAACAGAGTTAGAATTTTATAAAACTATGCCTGAAAAATTTGGAGCGTTATGGGTTTTAAATTTTGGTATTCCTTCAATGGAGCTTCAAACAAAATTGATAGATGAAATATCAAGGTTATTAAAACTAGTAGAATTGATGGAAAACCCTGCTGTAGAATCAATGAATGATGATGAATTTAAAAAATACATTGGTGGTTAAAACCCAATACTACAAGGGAAATAAGACAAAACGAACGCATAACATAAGATTTATGAAATAAAAAAAAGGGGGGGCG
>CAILDT010000707.1 GCA_903833025.1 uncultured Bacteroidota bacterium
ATTCCAAGCATCATTGCGGCAGCCGAAATTACTAACTCCGATGCAATACATCCTGGTTATGGTTTCCTGTCGGAGAACGCTAAATTCTCTATGATTTGCCAAGAACATAGCATTAAATTTATTGGTGCTTCTCCCGAAATGATTAATTCAATGGGAGATAAAGCATCTGCGAAAGCGACAATGATTGCTGCTGGTGTACCTTGTGTACCCGGTTCGGAAGGTCTTTTGGAAAGCGCTGCACAGGCAATTGAGCTTGCTCCTAAAGTGGGTTATCCTGTAATCATAAAAGCTACTGCCGGTGGTGGTGGCAGAGGGATGCGTATTGTTTGGAAGCCAGAAGATATGGAAGCATTGTATGCTTCTGCTTTCCAGGAAGCCGAAGCAGCGTTTGGAAACGGAGCGATGTATATGGAAAAATACATTGAAGAGCCGCGCCATATTGAGATACAAATTGTGGGCGACCAGTACGGAAAAGCGTGTCATTTATCAGAAAGAGATTGTTCTATTCAGCGTCGTCATCAAAAATTGGCAGAAGAAACTCCTTCTCCTTTTATGACTGATGAACTTCGCGAAGCAATGGGTGCAGCAGCTATTAAAGCAGCTTTGGCGGTTAAATATGAAGGCGTAGGTACGGTAGAGTTTTTGGTTGACAAACACCGCAAGTTTTATTTTATGGAGATGAACACCCGTATTCAAGTGGAGCATCCGATAACGGAAGAGGTGATAAATTACGATTTAATACGTGAACAGATTTTAGTTGCTGCCGGTGTGCCTATCTCCGGAAAGAATTATTTCCCTCAATTACACGCTATCGAATGCAGGATAAATGCGGAAGACCCGTTTAATAATTTCCGTCCGTCACCGGGCAAAATTACCAACTTGCATACTCCCGGAGGACACGGTATTCGTGTGGATTCACATATTTATTCGGGTTATACCATCCCTCCCAACTATGATAGTATGGTTGCTAAGCTAATAACTGTAGCGCAGACAAGGGAAGAAGCAATTGCTAAAATGCATCGTGCTTTAAGTGAATATGTAATAGAAGGTGTAAAAACCACTATTCCTTTTCATCTTAAATTAATGAAAGATGAAAATTTCATCAAAGGAAATTATACCACCAAGTTTCTGGAGAATTTCGATTTGACAGAAGAGAAGTAGTTTGTTGGTTATTTAATATTTAAAACTCCTTACATTTCTCTGTAAGGAGTTTTTTGTTTGTTATAGGAGCGGGACGCTCCCGAATAATAGTCGCGAGCGGAAAAAGACACTTGCCACTGCGAATTTGCATTTGTTTTGATGCTTCCTTTTTCATTTCTGTTTGTTTTTTTGATTAATTTATTATTTAATCGATTGATAATTAATGTGTTTTGCTAATTGTTGGTAGAATTCTACCGAGCTGTAGCGGTCTGCTACCGACTAGTAGCGGAGTGTTACCGACTAGTAGCGGAGTGTTACCGACTAGTAGCGGAGTGTTACCGACTGGTAGCGGAGTGCTACTGAATGGTAGCAGAGTGCTACTGAATGGTAGGAGAGTGCGGCAATACTTCCGCAGACTGCGGCAGCCCTTTCGCGGACTCCGACTAAACGGTAGCGAACCGCCGTAAGTTGGTTTGCTGCATCGTAAACCCTCCTGTTTTCAACTTAAATTCTTTCGATTTAGTTGTTGGGGTCTTTTTTGATTTGTAGTTTATTTCCTTAGGTGTATTTATTGTATTGCGTTCCTCATACAAATGGCGCGCTGTAAACCAATAAAAAAGCCCCACATTTCTGCCTTAATTACGCATGTCCCAAATTAGGCTAAAAGGTTTTCTTTTCAGATGAAACAACAACCCTCTCTTTTTTAGAGGTGTTCTTTCATTTAAATAATAAAGATTTTTTATTTTTTCTACATATTTATGGATAGATCGGAAGAGCACACG
>CAILDT010000708.1 GCA_903833025.1 uncultured Bacteroidota bacterium
ATGTTAAATGTAATTATTGTGGTATTGAAGTTAGCAGGGCTAAATCTATCACTATTAGGCGAAAGAGTAAAATTAATTGTAGAATCAGTTCTGGCAAGTGCACATTTCGGAATACCGTTTCCGGCACTGTTGGACATCACCAATGCGCGGTTGGCGTTGGCTAATGCAATTACGGTTGCAAAGCAGTTTCCATTACGCGAGAACAAGAAAAAAGTAAGAGACCGTAGGAGGGAATTGATGGATTTGATGGAACTATTGAGGCAGTATGTGCAGGGCATCGCAAAATTAAATCCTATGTTTGCCGAAAACATTGCATTTGCTGCTGGTATGACTTTGAAACTTAGTCCTGGTCGTACCCCTCAAACGTATGGAGCAATGAACACTGCTGTATTAGGTACTGTTGCTTTATTGGCTTTGGTAAATACTGCAAGTCTTTATCACTGGCAAATGACGCTAACACCTGATGATGCAAGCAGTTGGGATACTATTGCTATGACTAACAAGGCAGATTTTATGAAAACAGGTTTATCAAGCGTGAAAAAGTATTATTTTCGGGTTGGTAATGGTGGTGCAGTGGAGGATGAAGTGTTTAGTGCTCCCTTTTTCATCGTTGTACAGTAAGGTTTGAGGCAGGTTGTAACAAAAAAGTCCCGCGAATTTCGCGGGACTTTTTTGTTTATTCTTTTGTTAAGCGGCTTTTAACTCTCTTTCTCTACTTCTAAATATCCTAATTCCAAAGGAGTTTTTCTGCCAAATATTTTCACCATTACTTCTAATTTCTTTTTTTCTTCGTTCACTTTTTCAACTGTACCAGTAAATCCGTTGAAAGGTCCGTTTATTACTTTTACAGTTTCACCAACAATAAAAGGTATGCTAATTTGAGCATCGCTTTCCGCCAAATCATCCACAGTTCCTAAAATTCTATTCACTTCAGCTATTCGCATCGGTACAGGAGCACCGCCTTTCGTTTCTCCCAAAAATCCGATTACTCCATTAATATTTTTAATTGTATGTGGTACTTCGCCTACTAATGCTGCTTCTATTAATATATAACCACCATAAAAAGGACGTTCTTTAGTAACTTTTTTTCCGTTACGTAACTGGTACACTTTTTCGGTAGGTATTAATATTTGAGCTACAAAACTACCTAACCCCAAGCGATTAATTTCCACTTCCATTTGGTGTTTTACTTTTTTCTCCTGACCTGTAATAGCTCTTACCACATACCATTTTTTAACGGCATCTAGTTTTACTACTGCTTCCTTTTTTGCTACTTCTTCGCTCATTTCTTTTTTTTAATTATTAAGTAAACAAACGATAAACTGCTTCCATTCCTACTTTAAAAGTAATATCCATAGCAAACACAATTAACGCAATAATAATAGAAGCAATAGCAACTACTACAGCACTGCTTTGTAACTCTTTCCAACTAGGCCACGTAACTTTATGGAAAAGCTCGTTAGTGGTTTCATCAATGTATGTTTTGAATTTGCTCATTTAACTTTGGACTTTAAACTTTATTAACTTCAAACTTATTCTGCACAGGTGGAGAGATTCGAACTCCCATCAAAGGTTTTGGAGACCTCTATTCTACCCTTGAACTACACCTGTTTATTAAGTAGTAGAGTTGGTAGTTATAATTTATGAGTTACAAATTACAAGTGTTAAACACTCATAATTCATAACTCATAACTATCTCCAATCTCCAATACTATTTAAGAATTTCAGTTACCTGACCAGCACCTACAGTTCTTCCACCCTCACGGATAGCGAAACGTAAACCTAAAGTCATCGCAACTGGAACAATTAATTTTACTGTAATAGTAACGTTATCTCCTGGCATAACCATTTCGCGTCCTGCAGGCAATTCAATTTCTCCTGTTACGTCAGTTGTACGCAAGTAAAACTGTGGACGGTATTTGTTATGGAATGGAGTATGAC
>CAILDT010000709.1 GCA_903833025.1 uncultured Bacteroidota bacterium
CAACGATTCAATAACTAAATTAGTGATTATGTTCGACAAGGCAAACTTCTTTGATTTGAATGATAAATATATGAGTACCGTTACCGATTTTCCTTCTGCAATTATAACCTATACTAAAAACTGGCAAACCAAGAAAATAGAAGACCGCCACGATGGACCGCCTCAATTAAAAGAAATTGAGAAACTGTTATTTGATATTTCTAAAAGTGATGGATGGGAAAAAAGAGAAGAGGGGAAATAATATTAACCTAACACTCTGCTTTGCCAGCTTTGCTTCAGCGGCACTTCCCACTCGGTATCATAAGCCAATTTGGTTGTTACCATATTATTAAAAACAATAGTGGTTTCGTTTACCAAACCTTGTGCTGCCAACTTTTCAAACTCCGATAACTTACAAGTAATAATTTCGTTTCCCTTGCGGTATGCCACTTGCAAGCGGTCGAAAAGATTAAGATTAAACATCTGTTCAATATCTTTCATAAACTTTACCGACTTATCTATACTGCAACCACTCGCTAATGCCTGCTCTTCATCCACACCAATAACTATAAACCGATTGTAAATAATATCAAAACTGGCTTTTAAACTTGAACCGTGCGCGCTCCATTCATTTATAAAAGCCATTCCTAACGTGGTTATTTCATCTACTTGTGTTTCTGATAAAGCGATGTTACTTTGATATACCCACACTTTAGCGTTGAGCGGCATTGTACTTATTGGTGTCATTGATTATTTTTTCTCTCTAATTAATAAGCTGCAAATATAAAACATTACGATTAACTATTTCGAGTGTTTTACTGGTGTCATTCGGTTCAATTTTGCTAAAAAAATTGCTTTTATGCACCTCTCTGCTTCAAGTTGCACTGAAAAATCCTCTTTCATCGACCTCTCTGCTCCAAGGTGCATAAAAGAATCCTTTTTCATCGACCTTGCTGCTCCAAGGTGCATAAAAGAATCTTCCTTCATCGACCTTGCTGTTCCAAGGTGCATAAAAAAATCCTATTTCATCAATCTTGCTGCAACAAGGTGCATAAAAGAATCCCATTTCATCAACCTTGCTGCTATCAGGTGCATAAAAGAATCCTATTTCATCGACCTTGGAGCAGAGAGGTGCATAAAAGCAAGTTTTTGCGTTTTATCAATTTAATTCCCAAGATTGGAGAAACATTTCCAAACAATGTTCAAATCGTTCTGCATTCTATAATCTTTCGAGTACGACAAATGCAAGCGGCTTCGGGTGTCAGCAGTAATAGCAATATTTTTAATAGCATCTGCAGGAGAAAGAACGGAAGGTTTCAATTTCGGCAAATGTTCATTAGTGTCGTTTCCGTAACCCACCCACGATTTAAAACCGAGGAGTACAGCAAAAATATTACTCAGAAATTTCATTTTATTTCTCTGAATTAAAATAAGTATAGGTGAGAGAGCAATAAACAAAACACTTGAAAGTACATCAAACAAACGTTTGTTGCGTTTGTTTTTTGATTTGCTTATTGAGTTTACATCTATAATATATAAATCGCCTGCGGTATCAATGGAGTTACTTCCTATAATCGACAAGCTTTCGGGAGGTGCAATTTTAAAATCTACATCCGCCGAAACAAGCGTGTGCATATAATCAATAATGCCCTGCGAAGAAATATCGCGCGAACAAAATATCACTTCATTTATTTTGTAAATCTCTATCACTTCGCTTATCTGGTTTATGTTTCCTACATAGTTAGCGTGGTTGCTTCCATTGTCATCCGCACTTATAAAACCAAGAAAACTCGTGTTAATGTTTGTCTGTTTTAATAAACCATTTACTCTTTCAAACTCTTCCGACTTACCAATTATAGCTATACGTTTGCTTTTATCAGGATTGAGATTGAATGATTTGAAACCCGCAATATGAAAACTTAATCGCGATATTAAATAAGATAACAACACCCATCCCATTCCCAATAAAATCAAGGCACGCGAAAAACGATAAGCTTCCGGCAACAGTGAATAACCAATTAATATAATACCTGTACCAACAAATATTCCTCTTATTATTTTAAATAAACGGATTGGTTTATCATATCCTCCACATAAATAAACCGTGAACATCCATACTAATATATAAACGGGAAAAGCAATTTTAATAAGTGTTTCGGAATACGAGCCACCAGCAATAAATTTAAAATTGGAAGCGTAATAATCTTTTATCAAAAACAATCCCATTAATATTAATCCAAAATCGAAAGTCGGTAAAGCAATTGATTTTAAAAAACGAATAATTACCGCAACACCTGCTCGCAGGTATATAGCGAAGTTTATTAATGTCGAAAATAGTTTTGCATTGTGTTGCGAAAAATGTTTTTGTGCAAATATCACCATCGCTTTGTAAAACACAAATACATAGTTAACACTGCTCTTTCTTGTGCTCTCGCCTTTGTAATGTATAATTCTTGTTTCGGGGAAATAATAATTCTTGTATCCTCCCAAAAGTATGCGATACGATAAATCAATATCTTCGCCATACATAAAAAATGTTTCATCAAGCAAACCAACTTTATCTAACACCGCTTTACGCATCAGCATAAATGCTCCTGAAAGTATCTCTACTTCAGCTGTTTTATCTTTATCCAAAAAACCAAGATGATACTTGCCAAATGTTTTTGACTTTGGAAACAACGCCGAAAAACCGAATATTTTATAAAATGCAACCGATGGAGTAGGTAACCCTCGTTTCGATTCAGGAAGAAAATTCCCTTTCCCGTCCAGCATTTTCACACCCAATCCACCTGCGTCAGGATGAGTATTCATAAACGCAATTACCTTTTCAAACGTATCTTCTTCAACAACTGTATCAGGATTTAAAAGTAAAATATATTCTCCTGTTGCAATCCGTATCGCCTGATTATTTGCAAAAGAGAAACCAGTATTCTTTTTATTTTCGATGAGATGTACATCTGGAAATTTTTCTTTCACCATCGCAACAGAGCCATCTACAGAGTTATTATCAACCACAAATATTTCCGAACTAACATTTCTCGCTGCTTTATATACAGAGTGAAGGCATTGCTCCAAAAAGTGCTGAACGTTGTAATTAACAATGATGATGGAAAGTTTCATTTAAATTAATTTGCCGATTAAATAATGTACCGATGTGCCGATTGTTTGATGTACCAATTGTTTGATATACTAATTAAGTGTATTAAATATGTATTTTATGCTTTCATATCCTTTAAATTCTCTCATTAATCGGTACATCCGCACATTGGTAAATCAATAAATTAAGTCTTTTTTGATGAAGAAAGAATTTTCCCAATCACTCTTAATATACTTTGTACTTGAAGTAATAAAGAATCGCATTCGGAATAATTTTTACTATGCTTGCTTAACAAAAGCCAATATTCAGACTCTTCGGCTTCTTTCGCCGCTATTTTTATTTTATGTATAAAGTCAGCTTTACTTTCAGCATTTTGTGCTTCCCTAACATTAGCACCAATACTTGTCCCACTTCTAAAAAGTTGATTTGCCATATTGTATTTTCTTTTCGATTCTAATAGTTCAGTAAACTCAACTATTTCCAAAGAAAATTTGAAAGTTAAATCAACTATTAAATTATCTTTCTTAGGTTCCATAATAATCAATGTTAATTATTCTGTCCACACATCAGTACATCGGTAAATCTATACATCCGCACATCAAACAATCGGTACATCCGCACATCGGTAAATCATCTAAGAGTGAAGGTGTTTTCATAAAG
>CAILDT010000710.1 GCA_903833025.1 uncultured Bacteroidota bacterium
ATTTGGGAAAATAGAAACCTGCTGATTAGTAATTTCATTTATACCAGTGGCAACTGCAGTTAAGCTAAATTTATCTAACCCTACAGTGCCCGTTCCGCCTGTAACTCCCACATTAACTGTTAAATATTTTGCAGCTAACGGTGCTTGAAAAATATATGTTTCGGTAGCCCACGTATTTGATAAAGGCGCAGCAAATGTATGCACGGCAGTACCCATCAACGTGCTATCATTAGAAACACCAATATCAATAGGGGAGGAGTTAGGTCCGCAAAAGCGTTTATCAAAAGTCAATGTATATTGCGCACCCATAGTAAGAGTGGTGCTTAATTTAAAACTGAATGCCATATAGGGCCAGCTGCCACCTGTGTTTGAACACGTTACAAACCAGTTGCCATCAGAGGCAGTTCCGCAGGTGTTAGAAGTTATTAAATCCATTTGTCCACCATCCACTTCAAAACTATTTGCAACCGTAGTTGCCCAAGCAGACGTTAAACCCAATGTATTGCCCGATGCAGTATTGGTTTCGAAACTGCCATTAAGTATAAGGTTTTGAGCTTTGGTCGTAAAATTAATTACAAGTGCTGAAAAAATAAGTATGTAAAGTTTTTTCATTTTGGTTGAGTTTAATTGTTTGTAAAATTAATTTATTTTTTTCTCATAAAAACCTGTATCGGCACACCATTGAAATCAAAATTCTCACGCAACCTATTCTCAAGAAAACGAATATATGCTTCACTTACATATTGCGGCAGGTTGCAATAAAAAGCAAATGTAGGAGCGTGAGTTGGCAGTTGAGTAATAAATTTTACTTTCACGTGTTTCCCTTTCAATGCTTGTGGCGGTGAGTGTTCAATAATTGGTAACATCACATCGTTCAGCTCACGAGTTTTAATTGTTCTCGTTCTGCTTACATTTACTTTTTCAGCAACTTCAATAGCTTTTAAAACCCGTTGTTTGGTAAGTGCAGAAGTAAAAACGATTGGCACATCTTTAAATGGGGCAAGTTTTTCACGAATCTTTTCTTCGTATTCTTTGGTTGAGTTGGTGTTCTTTTCCACCAAATCCCATTTATTAATAACTATAACAATCCCTTTCCTGTTTTTTTCTGCGAGATGGAATATATTTAAGTCTTGCGCTTCCAAGCCCAATGTAGCATCTATCAATAGCAAACAAACATCACAATCTTCAATGGCACGGATGGAACGCATCACCGAATAAAATTCCAAATCTTCTTCTACCTTTGATTTCTTGCGGATACCTGCAGTATCAATTAAAAGAAAATCGTGATTAAAGGCAGTGTACCTTGTATTGATGGAATCGCGGGTGGTGCCAGCAATAGGCGTTACAATGTTTCTTTCTTTACCAAGCAACGCATTTATAAAAGAAGATTTGCCAACATTTGGTCTTCCAACAATTGCAAACTTCGGGATTTCTAAATCTTCAAGCACCGCTTCCTTGTCCAACGCTTTCACTACGTCATCAAGCAAATCGCCTGTGCCACTGCCGCTTATAGCGGAAATATTATAGGGTTCGCCCAAACCAAGTGCATAAAACTCCCCTGACAAACCTTGTCGGACGTGGTTATCCACTTTATTGGAAATTACAAATACTTTTTTCTTTCCTCTGCGAAGCATATCTGCCACCACTTTATCGTCTTCGGTAATTCCTTCTGCCACATCAAGTACAAATAAAATTACATTCGCTTCTTCAATTGCAAGTTTCACTTGTTTGCGTATCTCTCCTTCAAACACATCATCCGAGCCTTTAACGTAACCACCTGTATCTATCACCGAAAATTCCAATCCGTTCCATTCCGATTTCCCGTAATGCCTGTCGCGAGTTACACCCGATTCAGCATCCACTATTGCTTTTCTGCTATCTGTTAATCTATTGAAAAGAGTTGATTTTCCCACATTAGGTCGCCCCACTATCGCTACTATATTTGCCATTTGATTTAATTAATTTAATTTATTTTATTTTTATAAAACATACCCATCAATAAACTCTCTCACGCAGCCTTCGCCGCCTTTATTATCCAGCATATATTTAGCTATTTCTTTCACTTGTTCCACTGCATCATCCGGACAAGCAGAAAAATGTACAACTTTCATAATTTCTAAATCATTTACATCATCACCCACATACGCAATGTTTTCATAAGACAAATTAAGTTCCTTCATCCATTGATTTAAAATAACAAGTTTATTTTCGGAACCAACATAGACATATTCTACTCCAAGCAATTTTGCTCTGTTATTGATAAGCACATCATTTTTACCATTGCTTAAAAACCCCACCTTAATGCCTTTTTCAATTGCTAATTTAATTCCCATTCCATCTTTAGTATTGAATTTTTTAAACTCATCACCAGAATTGGAATAATACATTCCTCCATCAGTAAGCACTCCGTCCACATCAAGCACCAGTAATTTTATTTTAGATTTATCCATTTGTTTTTATTTTTTAAATCATTGTTCTTCCAACAGCATTTGCTACAGCACCTAATTCAGCATATAATTCTCTGAATTGTTTAAAATTTAATTGTTGTGCCGCATCCGATTTTGCAACCGAAGGATTAGGATGTGTTTCAATAAGCAACCCATCAACACCCATTGCAACACACGCTTTAGATAAATCAGCAACACCATAAGCATAACCAATAGCGTGACTTGGGTCGAGGATAATAGGTAAGTTGGTATATTGTTTTAAATATGCAACGCCACATAAGTCAAGTGTAAAGCGGGTTTTGGTTTCAAATGTGCGGATACCTCTTTCACATAAAATAACTTTATCATTTCCGCCTGATAAAATAAATTCGGCTGCTTGTACAAATTCTTGCAATGTTGCGCCAAATCCTCTTTTCAGCAATACTGGTTTTCCTGATTTGCCACAAGCTTTCAATATACCGTGGTCGTACATTGCTTTTGCGCCTATCTGCAAAATGTCAGCGTATTCTATTATTTCATTCACGTGTGTTGAATCACGTATTTCGGTAATGATTTTTAATCCGTGTTTGGTGCGCATTTTATCAAGCAACTTTAATCCTGCTAATCCCATACCTTGAAAAGCATAAGGTGTAGTGCGCGGTTTGTAAGCACCTGCGCGTAATATTTTTACACCAAGCTCTACACATAGCTCTGAGCATTGTTCTATTTGCTCTTCCGATTCTACCGAACAAGGTCCGGTAATCATTACTGTATTTTTGTTAGTACCTCCAATAGCTATGTTATCAGCTATTTTAATTTCTCTAACTCCTGCAATATATTTTTTACTTGCCAGTTGAATATCGTCTTCAAACGGAAAACGTTCTGCAATAAACTGGTTATATTTTTCTTCAATTGGCTTGCCTTTGCTTGATGTTATTAGCGCGAAAAATCCTTCACGTTTTAATACAATACTTTCCAATTCAACTCCAAGTTGTTCTGCTTGTTCCTTTGCTACTTCTGGTTTCAGATGTATAATCATATTATTCTCCTTTTATTAAATTATTAAATGTAATAGCTCCTGCCAATTTATTATCCGCATCTACAATCGGCAAATAGGTGAGCGGTATTTTTGAATTTTTTACAAACGTAAGCATCTCCGAAATAGTAAATGTGTTATAAATTTTTATCGGATTTTTATTTATTACATCGGTAATTGATAACTCATTCAGCGAATTAATTTTTCGTATCAATCCCTTCCTTACGTCTGCATTGCTTATCAATCCTGTTAATTTACCATCGTTATCCATCATCATTGTAAATCCTAAATAATATTTTTCTATACTTTGCAACGCATCAATCAGCAATGAATCTTTAGAAGAAACAATTGGTAATTCTTCTTTTGTCATCATAAAATCACTCACTAAAATATGCGATTGAATGTTATCATTTCTCAAATTATGTAATGCGTGCCCAATAACATTTGAGTTGACAAGATAAGAACCCGACACCACCGAATACACACCCATATTGCGCAACACAAACGATACTTCATCATTTACTCCTCCGTCAACGTGAATTTTTTTATCAGGAAAAGCAGTTTTAAAATCTCTAATCTTTTTAAAATTTTCTTTGTTAAATAAGCCACCACTTTTGCCTGGAGTGGTGGTCATAAACAAAACAAAATCCATCACATCTTTATATTGATTCAAAACGCTTATGGGTGTTTCAGTAACAATTGCAATTCCTATTTTCGATTTTAATTGTTTTGGGAGTAGGAGGGGAGCTGTTAAATTTTCGTGCTGAAAGGTTACAAAGTCAACGTTATGTTTCAAAAGAAACGGATAATATTTTTCTGCGTCAGATGATATAATATGTAAATCAATTGGGGTCGTACTTATTTTTTTAATAATTTCAATATCATCAAAAACAGATACATCATCATTACAATCAATGTGTAAAAAATCAACTTTTAAATCATCGAGTTCTTTTACAAGTGCCTCAACGCCCTTTGTTTTATTGGAATATATGGATGCGGATATTTTCATTTAATAATTATTTATCTTGCCTTATCTTATTTGGAGCGCAAAGGTAGTACTATTTTAATTGCCATACCCAAAGCGTTTCAACTGATTCCCGTCGTCGCGCCAATCTTTATTCACTTTCACAAACAGTTCGAGAAACACCTGCTTCTGCAAAAATATTTCCATATCTTTTCTCGCTTCCGTTCCCACTTTTTTTAATGCCGCTCCTTGATGCCCGATAATAATACCCTTTTGCGAATCACGAGCGACAATAATTTCGGCACGAATTTTAATTATTTTTTCTTCTTCCTTAAAACTTTCAATTACTACTTCTACGGAATAAGGAATTTCTTTTTTATAATTCGTCAAAATTTTCTCCCGAATAATTTCTGAAATAAAAAACTTTTCGGGTTTATCAGTCAATTGGTCTTTATCATAAAAGCCGGGACCTTCGGGCAATAATGCAATAATTCTATCGAAAATATAATTGACATTAAATTTTTCTAATGCCGAAACCGGAATAACTTCCGCATTGGGCACTTCGGTTTTCCAATAATTAACTACGGTTTCTAACTTTTGTTGACCAGCCAAATCAATTTTATTGATTAGTAAAAGCACAGGCACTTTGGCGTTTTTTATTTTATGTAAAATTTTTTCATCTATCTTAATATCTTCATAAATATCGGTTACAAAAAGCATAATATCGGCATCGGTAATGGCGGTGTGCACAAATTCCATCATCGATTCTTGCAATTTATAATTTGGCTGGAGCACGCCTGGAGTGTCGGAATATACAATCTGAAAATCTTCGCCGTTCACAATTCCCATAATCCGGTGCCTCGTAGTTTGCGCTTTACTGGTAATAATGCTAAGGCGTTCGCCCACCAAAACATTCATCAATGTTGATTTTCCAACATTAGGGCTACCAATAATATTTACAAAACCTGCTTTATGTGTCATTTATTTTTATTGATTTATTTAGGGTACAAAGGTGGCAAATAAAACCTTGTACTTACTCAAAACATTGATAAATATTGGAGCAAAACTTCTTTTTTGCCATAAGGTGAATGAGGGAAGGTAGAAAGTAGTTACTTTTGGCAATAAGGGGAATACGGAAAGGTAGAAAGTAGTTACTTTTGCCATATCCGTAAATACGGAACATCGAAAAGGAGTTACTTTGGGCATATCCGTAAATACGAAACAAGGAAAAGGAGTTACTTTTGGCAATAAGGGGAATACATTATAGCAATAAACACTTTTTTAATCATCCACGTAGGTTTTAAAATGGCAAATTACCTCCTTTTTAACCCTTTTTGGAAGGTCAGTTTTCTAAAAATGCTTTTTTAGACGATTTTAGGGTGTTTCCCGAAAACGTGTATGCCTTAAAAAGCGTTTTAAGATGCTTTAAATGTACTTTACCCCCAAAGTGGCACTTTTGTATTCCTTTTTTTGAAAAAAGTTTTGAATTTGTGAAAATGTTAAAGGCGAAATAAATAGAAAGGAAGATTAAAATACTTTCGGAATAAAAATAATTACTCCCACTTCACTTCATTTTATTATTTATCAAACATTGCTGATACGTTTGAATAATCGCTTTTGCTTTCGCTTCCATTTGTTTGGTAACAGGAGGTTTTTTATTTGTTAAATCATTTTTTAGCAAACTGTCGTTCATATAATTATGGAGCGCGTTTACATTTTCGCCATCAAATAATAAAGAATAATTATTTTGGATATACTGATATACGTCGTTATTTATATTGAGTGTAAAGTGGTCGGCAGTGGTATCAAAAACAGAAGTGCCAAACGCAAAATAGGATTCAGGATAATTAATATAATCCAGCACAGAAGGCATAATATCTATGTGTTGAGTAGTAGTGGAATCGAATTTTTTAAGATTGGAGTTGGACATATAATAAATAATAGGGATGGAATAATTGCCCACTCGGTTATTAAAATATGCGTCTTCGGAAATGCCTGTATGGTCAGCAGAAAGGACAAACAACGTATTATTATACCAAGGCATTTTTTTAGCAGTTTCAAAAAACTTTCGCAACGCATAATCAGTGTAGCTAATGCTTTTCTCAATCTCCAGCGGACCATCTTTAAACTTCCCTTTGTATTTATCAGGCACATTATAAGGATGGTGAGATGTTAATGTAAACAGCGTAGCAAAAAATGGTTGCGACTTTGTATTGATGGTATTGGCAGTGTACTGCAGAAATTCTTCGTCCCAAATTCCCCAGTTGCCATCATAATCTTTTTCGTTGTTGTATTCGCTTCTTCCATAATAATTATCATACCCAGCAAAGCCGGCAAACACATCAAACCCCATTGTGCCATTATCGCCCCCGTGAAAAAAAGCAGAATAATATCCTTGTTTCTTTAATAAGCTTGCCAAACTATTAATCTGGTTACTTCCATATTGCGAAAATATATACGGCTCATCGCTCCAAGTAGGGATGCTTGCCACAATAGCGGGAATGCCTTCTATGGATTTTTTGCCATCCGAAAAAGCATTGGTGCACGTATAACTTTCCTTCATAAGCGAATCAAGAAAAGGAGTATAGCCAATTTTCCTCCCATTTAATCCACCAATATATTCTTTAGAAAAACTTTCGAGGGCAATAACAAAAACATTCAGTTTTTTAAACGGTTCCTTTTTCCCTTTGTGGTATGGAGAATATAGTTTGTGTAGTTCTTTCTCATCAGTATAATATATTTTAGGGTCGATGCCAACTACGTCAAGCGTTTTTAAAATAGTAAAAGGAGTATTTACAACTAACGGAATGTATTTAACCGAAGTATATTCCACCGCATTAACGGTAGTGATGGGTTTAAGTTGAAAGCCCCCACGATACCCAATTAAGAACACACCGATACTAAAGCAAAAAACGACGATTTGATAGCCATATTGTTTCGCTGTCCATTGCAGCCGAATATTTTTCTCAGTCTTCTTATATATATAGTACACCAAAATAGTAAAAATAGCCCAAAGAATAAAAACGTACCAATAATCCTTTAGAAACAGAGGCAGTAACCGCCCTAAATCGCTCCCTTTATCGCCACCGAAGAAATTAAAAACATCGGCAGTAGTACGCTTTAAGGTAAATCGATAATAAGCAAAATCTATACAATTGGCTAACATTGCCAAACTGTTTATGATTATAAACAACCATTTTAATACTATTCGATAAAGGTTTTTCTCTCTGAAAGAGAATGGAAACAAATAAAGTATCAGAAAAAAGCAGTTGGAAAGAATAATAACTGATACATCGAATCTAATTCCATAAAACTGAAGAGAAAGAAATTGCCAGAAGGTTAAATCCGAAAAAGAAGAATGATTAAACCAATAAAACAGTAAACGGCAGACTGAATAAAGAAGAATAAGACCTAATAACTTCTTTGTTAAAGAATATATGTTGGAGTTTTTGTTTTGCATCGGGGTGCAAAGTTAATAATATAACATAATGCGAAACGCTTATCTGTTCAATGTTTTGTAGCAATCTTTTGGTTTATATCGATTTAATAAAAAATGTTAAAAAGGGCGCAAATAGAAATATTTTTGTTCTATGTTAAAAAATTCCATTACATTTGCGCAAAATTTAATTAAAATCACAAACCAAAACAATGAAAAAATTACTTACATTAGTTGCCGTAGCAGGAATGTTTACATTCGTAGCTTGCGGACCAAGTGCAGAAGAAAAAGCTGCAAAGGAAAAAGCACACACAGATTCAGTTAACGCTGAAGCTGCAAAAGTAGCAGAAGCAGAAGCTGCAAAAATGCAAAAGACTCAGGACTCTCTTAAGAACCTTGCTGACGAAGCTGCTGCTAAGCAAAAGCAAATGGATGATTCTATTGCTGCTGCAAAAGACAAAAAAGGTGGAAAAAAGAAATAATTTTCTTTTCACTTGATTTTAAAAAATCCTCCGATTTATCGGGGGATTTTTTTTTATTGTATAGTAATTCGTAATAACCAAGCTAAAGCACTTATTAATATTACATATCTTTGGCAAAAAAATTAGAACGTGTACTCTACAAAAAACTTTCAGCTATTTATAATTCACTTCCTCTGCTGGGCAGCGTGCTTATCTATTCCTGTTTTTATCTTCAACAATGCGTTAAGCGGGGCTCCTAACCCGATGATGAATGAATATTTCGGGTTTCCTGAAATAGTTTCTTATGCCTGTTTCATCAGTTTTTTTTATTTGAATGCTTATTATTTACTTCCAAAGTTATATTTTAAGAAAAAAATTATACTTTATATAATATGTGTTGTGGCAATTATAGTTGCAATAGGAGTTACTAATGCATATCTTACACAAATATATAGCCCGCAAGTACCTCCTCGCCCATTTATAAGATTGCTTTTTAGCCGTATGTGGACAAGTATTGCAAACCTTGCAATAAGTACAAGCTATAGAATGATAATAGGAAATTTTAAAAGAGAGCGGCTATTGAAAGAGAAAGAGAAAGAGAATTTAGTAGCCGAACTTTCATTTCTGCGTTCGCAAATAAGCCCGCATTTTGTTTTTAATGTATTAAATAGTGCTGTTTCACTAGTAAGAAAAAAATCGGACCAAGTGGAGCCAGTGCTAATGGAGTTATCTAACTTGATGAGGTATATGCTTTATGATTCTGATTCTGATAAAGTATCGGTAAAAACTGTTGAACAATATGTAACAAGCTACATTAATTTACAAAAACTAAGGTTTGGAGACGATGTTCGAATAGATTTTGTAGTAGAAGATAATTCTACAACGGAAAATTTTATTGAGCCGATGCTTTTAATTCC
>CAILDT010000711.1 GCA_903833025.1 uncultured Bacteroidota bacterium
ATAACGTTTGAAAGATTTATGAAGTAAAAAAAAGGGGGGATTAAAAGCTCGTCTCTTTCGCCCCGCGACAAGCGTAATTAAATGCTTGAAACTTCATACTGGCAGGTCGCCCCCCCTTTTTTTTATTTCATAAATCTTATGTTATCAGTAGTTCGTTCTTTCGGGTACAGGTCTATTTTTAGTTTTTAAAATAAGTAGCAGTATGTTTTTCTAAACTTTTAATTTCTGGAAAGATTATTCGTCCTTGTGAAGCATTTAACATTTGAACGATATACTTTGCTAATGTTTCGTAAGTATATTTTTCAATGTCTATTTCCGACTGCTTTATATGCTGTCCTCTTTCATTAGAAGGAATTTTATTTATTCTATCTAACTCTTGTTTCAACTTACCATTTTCTCCAAGTATATTGTTTAGCAAAAGAATTTCCTTTATGTCAGTAAAGTCTAAATGAATTGCAACAGAGCCATTACTTCTTGGCTTTCCTTTATGAAATGTTAGCACAGGATTTATATAATTCTCGGTGTCTATGCTAACCGTTATTGACTGATTAAGTTTTTGGGCGTATTCTATTATTATTTCTAAATTAATTTCCATAATTATTTTTGTTTGTTTGTTTAAAATTTATAATCATACTATCCTTTATTGCGATATTTTTTCAGCATTTCTTCCATTACTTTCGGGTCGTTAACGCTTGTCTGTTCTGTATCAGTTTCTGTTCCACTTGCATTTTTCTTTTGAGTGTTTTCAAGCAATCTTTCCAGGAGATAATTTGTTTCTTCGTGTAGTTCAATGCGCTTGTTTATTTTCCAATACCAGCAGTTGACTTCTCTGAATGCAAGAACTATAAGTATTACGACTACTAAAGCTATTAATAAAGTTGCCCAGTTAAATGTTTCCATAATGTTTTATTTTAAAATTTGTTTTTGTTTATGCGTTATTGTTGCGTGTACGTTCTCCGAATTACTGATAACGTTTGAAAGATTTATGCAGTTCAAAAAAGGGGGATTTAAAAGCTCGTCCCTTCCGACCCGCGACAAAGGTAATTAAAAGCACTAAACTTAATACTGGCAGTTCGCCCCCCTTTTTTTAATTGCATAAATCTTATGTTATAGGTAGTCGCTTCTTTCGTTTCGCTTGTCAGGTAAAGGTTTTCGGGTTACGGTGCGTTTGCTTTCTTGCTCTTTTGCTTTTATCTTGGGTTGGTGGTGTGTTGGAATAAAAGCAAATGTGCAAGAAATTAGGGTGGGTTTGTCCTTTTTTTGCCATTTGGGGCAATTCGGGACTTTTTAAAACTTCGTTACTGATACCGTTGTACTTACCCCACGATACCGTTATACTTACCCCACGATATCGTTGTACTTACCCCACGATACCGTTATACTTACCCCACGATACCGTTGTACTTACCCCATTATGCTGTTGTCCTTAACCTATTATTACGTTGTACGGATGTCATTATACTGTTGTACTGACCCTATTATGCCGTTGTCCTGATGTCGGGACGGGTGTAAACTGTGTACATTATGGGGTTGTACTGTACCTATTATAACGCCAAACTCCCCCAAATGTTGGGGGAGTTTGATGTAAATGTATGGGTAAATGGTTGATTATTAGCTGTTTTATGCAGGAATTGTTACTTTTAACCTTGCAGAAACTCCTGTATTTACCTCTTTTACTAAATTGATTTCGGGTTTGCCGACTGGTTGTATTTTAACCTTGTAATTGTCGGGGTTGATTTTATGGAAATCAACTTTTCCTGTTGCATCTGTTGTAAGTGTCATTGCTTTTCCTGTTGCTGACTGAATTGTAATTACTGCTTTGTCAACTGGTAAGTTTGTTCCTTCTTCTATTAAATCAATTCCTAATGATGCACTGCCCGGAGGGCTAACAATATTTTTAACGGATGCTATCATAAATTCTTTTAGTGCTTCGGCATCTGTACGGAAAACTATGTGTGCATCGTTTTGTAAGTTTTGTAAATCTGTGTAAACTACATTGTCGGCTGTGATTTTTGCGCCTGTGCCTGTGCCTGTTTGTCTTGATGATTTGAAGGCTGCATATTTTAAATCAAATTTACCTGCATCATCTGAAACTTGCATTGCAAAACCTGCTGGCATAAATCCTGCGGTTAATTGTGTTGGATATGCTGCAATAAAATCGTTTGCTTTTTTGTTTAATGCTACTACGTTTTCCCAATTGTTATGTGATGCGGATGTGTAAACTGTCATTCCTGCTTCATCATATTTGATTGTCCATTGGTCAGATGGGAAACCATCGTGGATGTAACCTTTCAAATCTTGAAAGTTGTTACAACAGGTATCTGCTAATCCTGTTAGTTCTACTTTGAATGTTTCGTGGATGGAGTTTCTTTGGTCGTCATCGGGCATTGTGAATGCCGTTTTTTTGTTGGCTCTTAACTGTGCAATAAATACGGGGGTGTATTTGCCTGGCTTTTTGGCTTGGAATGCTGCAAGGTTTGCTGGCTCTTCCAAACTGTCGTACATTGTATCTGCTATTGAGTATAATTCCTGTTGTGTTAACGGGTACTTTGGTGTTGGTGTGTGTGGCATATTATTTTAATTTAAAATTGTGAATTATTTTTTTTGAGGTGCGAAAGTAGGTATAAGGATGTTGCTATTTGTGATATTAGGATGTGATTTGGGGAAGTATAGGTTTTGACGTGTGAAGTATGCCTTTTGGCGTGTGAAATGATTAATTGCCTTTGAGATTGTCTATTGATGGGGGTTACAATTTTTCAGATTTTTGTAATCGTAATGAATAGTTGTTTTGCTTTTTTTGAAAGTGTGAAAATTTTATTTATCAGGCGAACTGTGATTTTTCCTTTGCCTTTTGTTTCAAATTTAGTGATGTAGGAAATGTTTACAAGAGCTGATTTGGTCGCACGAAGAAAGTGATGCGTTTTCATTTTTTTTTCTAAAAGAAATAAACTTACTGTAACGGTTAGTGATTGGAGGTTGTTCTCTTCATCTAAATAATAGATTGTTGCATATTGATTATCACCCAAAAAACAAATGATTTTGGAAATTAGAAACGGTGTTCGTGTGTTTCCGTTAGGAAGCCATATTTGAGAGAGAGGCAATATGAGTATTTATATTTATGGGTGATAGAATTTATACATATTTATATTTGTTATGTTTGAAAGAAAATTCGTTGAATTGTCCAGAAAAGGGCGATGCAGCCAATGATGCTGGAAATGGGGTAAACAATTCTTAATTTGTACCAAGGTTTATTAATGTACCATTTACTTATTAAAAAATAGGCAAGCAAAATAATTGTTATTTGTCCGAATTCTACTCCGAAATTGAAGGAAAGTAATGAACTTAAAAAGTTTGTTTGTGGTGTTCCTATTTCTTTTAATGCTGATGCGAAGCCCATTCCGTGGATTAATCCGAAAAGAAAAATTACGGTTAGTCGCCAACTGTTTACTTTATCGTGAACTATATTTTCGATTGATGTAAATAAAATAGAAAGTGCTATTAGTGGTTCTATTATTTTAGAGTTGGGAAGAATATACCCTGCGGCTGTTAATCCTAATGAAATGCTATGGGCAAAGGTAAAGACAGAGCATTGAATGATTACGGATTTTATATTTGAGTTGAGAAAAAATATACTTAATATAAAAAGTATGTGGTCGAAGCCAAAAGGAATTACGTGTGTAAAGCCTATAATTAAGTATTGTTTTATTATTTCAAACAATTGAATTATTCTTTTATCAGCTTTATTACTTTATTATTTTTATCAATAATTTTTAAAAAATATATTCCTTTGGCAATGGCTGAAAAATTTTGTGATTCGATATTGTTTCCTGAATAAATAATCTGTCCGATGCTATCTATTAATTCATAAGTTTGATTTGTTGTCTTTGGTTTTATTGTTATAAATGATGCGAATGGATTTGGATAAATGATGGAATTATAGTTCTCGGTTTCATTTACAGCGACAGTTATATTTTGATTTCCTCTGACACAAATAATATAATGTCTGAAAGTTTTCGGGTCGTAAGTGGTAATTCCAAATTGTGTAAAAAGATACCAAGCTTTTGAGGTTTGGTTGGGCAATGTGGTTGATGACCAGAATTTGTTTGTTCCAATAGTTGGGAAAAATGTGGTGCTTATGGATGGGTTAATAAGGCTTTCGTTGTTGATGGATTGCAATTCTTTAATGTTTGGTAATCGCCAATCGGTGAAGCCGTCAAAGGTAAGCGTATCGGCATAAGTAAGTGCTTGCTCCCAGGTGATGGAATCGGAATAAGTTATTTTTTGCCAAACTAAAGTTGTAAGATTGTCGGTGATGGTTCCGTTTCCATTATCAGTAAAATGAGCGGGGATAGTGGAAGGCGGGGTTATATCTCTTACCGCTTTGGTGTGAAATCTTTTTGGCCCACCTGCGCTTATTGTTTCTGATTTGGGATGATTGCCGATACCTCCACCTGCGTTTGTAACCCATATTTTAGTGGTATCGTTTGCCTGACGAATGCTTGTCCACCAATACTCTGCAAGGGTGGTTGTGAAAACTGTTGCATCCATAGAAGGATTCGCATATTGATGATTGAGGATGCTAAAACTTTCGTGTGGATTGGGTAATCGCCAATCGGTGAAACCACCTAAAGTAAGTGTGTCGCAATAATTAATTGCACGTTCATAAGTCATTTCGCCTCCATCGGATTGTTGCCACATTAAGCCTGTTACTGTGTCGGTAACTGTGCCATTTCCATTGAGAGTAAAGAAAGGAGCATAAATTGTAAAATCATTGTCTTCGCCCGGAGTGGTGGTATAACTCATTGTTTCTCCTGTGTCGGGCAAATGTTTCATTGTTTTAGAAACGCTTTGAGCAATTGATATTGAGGTGATGAGAATTGCACTTAATATGGAGAGATTTTTTTTCATTG
>CAILDT010000712.1 GCA_903833025.1 uncultured Bacteroidota bacterium
TAATCCGTTAGGATTATTAACTATATTAGCTCTAGTAGATATATCACTAGTACTAGTAGTTATATAGTTGTCTATGTATAGGTGCCCTGAAAACGAGGGCACGGTAGAAAGCAGCTTTTTAGCCTCTTCTGTAAATTTTAGACGGGCAATCCACTGTCCGTTATTCTGTAGACGGACAGACTTAATGTACTTAAGATCCTTAAGTTCATTGATGGCAGCCTGAAGCACATCTCGACCCTCCGAGAATTCTTCACTCTTTTTTAAATCGTCAGCAGAAAACACTCGACCCTTTTCAGCAAAGTAATAGAAAAGTGATCTGGCTCGTAAAGATAATTTTGGGTTAACAATTGGTTTTAACATATAACCCTCCTCTTTATCTATACTACAGCCTATCCACCCTGTTTGGCAAACCGCGGGCTTGACGTGGAGAGATCCCTGCTAGTACTTGCTCTGTAGCAAGAGATAGGGTGAGGCCTACAAACGTAGTTGCTAGTGTATAAACTACTAGATATAATAATCGGGTATTTAAATTAAGGCATGCAAGTAAACTAATGATTAAAGCCAACAGTCCTCGCCACTTTCCCAGCGGTTTGACTAAACTTTCTACAGCAGTTAAAATACACGCCGTAGCTAATCCTGCGATAAGTATTATGCCCATAGATCTATTCTATTCCCTAAAGACTACTCTGTCAATATCGAAAGCTTGACCTGATACATAAGTGGCTGGGCTAAAAGTAACACTAAGAATTACATACGATGCGCCAGTAATTGAACTGACTGGAAAAGAATTTCCAACATACGCCCATCGATCTGTGTGAGTTATAGAAGTAGTTTGAGATCTTGATGTTGTTGTAGTATCTGTATTTGCTACACCAGTGGCGTCTAAAGGGTTAGTAGTTTTAGCACCAGTTATATTATCTTGGTATACAACAATCACATTATTATTAATATCATAGTAATCAACTTTTAAAGTATAACTACCATAAGAATCAGAGTTTACTGGTCTAATAGCTACTGAAGAATAATATCCTGCGTCAGGTACTATATAAATTTTTCCAGTTTTAATACCAAAAGGTTTAACAGAACTAGAACCTGCAGTAGTTACTCTGCCGTATCCTTGACCATGAGTTACATTATCTGCTAATAAAGTGCCTGCAGCAATTTTTCTTACTAAAGTTGAGTTAACTGTTATCCAACCAGTTAAATCATTTTCAAAAGAAGATGCAGGAATTTTTGCATTAGGTAGATCTGCATATATGTCAGATTCAATACCTGTAGAAATTCCCCAAGTAGATCCTAGTGGCATAAAATTTCCTAAGGTTGCGTTTAACCTGCTGTATTTTGTAGCATAATTAGAAAAATAGCTACTTTTTCCTCCACCAACGCTAGGTATTTTAGAAGCCCAAATAGTTTTACCTGAAGTTAAAGGATTAGTGATAGCGTATGTAGTCCCAAGAGTTGTATCTACATATTGATTTACTACTCTTCCATAAGTTGCATGAACACCATCAATATGAAAATACGTAGACGTTGAGCCGCCAGGATTTTCTACAGAAATAGTAAATGAAACAGTAGTTTGTCCAGCTGTTAACTGTATAGTTGTATGAATTCTTTTCCAATCTGATGCTTCTGCTAAAGATATTGCAAATGTGTTAGAACCAATAGTGTATGTAGTTTGAGCTTTACGAACATATGCTGAAATAATAAAATCTTCTCCACCAACAGCAGCGGAAGGAAGGTGCACAATTCCACTTAATGATCCAGTAGAACTATATGTTAACTTTCCAAAATAATTTCCATATTTAGGTAACAAACCAGCATCTGAAGCAATACGAGTTAACGTTCCGCTTCCTGCAGTCCAATCTGTAGTATTAAGTTCAAATCCAGAGTTACTTACATAATTATAGACTTCTTTTGTTTCCCACTTACAATCTGCAGTATTGTAATATTTTTGTGTTAAAGGGTTTGTAATAGTTGCTCCACCATCACCAGAAAAAAATTGATCTACGACAGCAGATTCTTCAAGCATTCCAGCATCAAACCAATAATTATCTCCAGCTAAATTATCAGTAAAATAATAGCTAACTTTAACTAAAGGATTTCCCGCATCTTGAGAAAATGGTGGGGTAACAGCTTTACCATAAACTTGAATAGGTACAGTAGTTGATAAAGTAAATGGGTCACTATCTACAAAATAAGTAGTAGTTGGGTAATATTGACCATCTACATCAGAAAGAATTGATGACTGTAATTGAGTAGAAGATTGGTTAGAAAACTCTATTCTTACTTTTGCTGTCCTGGTAGCAGATCCAAGAATATAAGCACTAGCTACAATTTCTTGCCCAGGCTCTATAGCCATCCACTCAGATATGTATGCAGCCGTGCCATTAGATGTAGAAGTTAATTTACCTGATTTAGTTCCATGAATAATGGCTGCTGTAGTAACACTATCTTGTGTTAATGTGCCATTTAAAGGGGTCCAAGAACTTACTCCGTATTCCATTTCAGGATTATAAAAATAGTTTTCTTTTTCTCCGGCAACGTTAATATAAATTTTACGAGCATCTTCATACATAAGGCTATGTTGTGCCTCAGCAAATTGAAGCATGTCAAAATAAATATTGTCAGCCATAACATTACTCCTTATAGTATTTTTATTAAATCTATTATCTTAAATAAACTATTAATTTGCCGCTATTAACGTTTCCACCAATACCAAAAGAACCTAAGGCATTGTTACCTGCGTTACGTCCACCGCCACCGCCACCGCCACCGCCACCGCCTTCGTTACCAATATTACCGCTACTTGCGCTCGTGACTATTGTATTACCAGTATACCCACCACCGTAACCTCCAGAACCACCTAATCCACCACCACTAGCGCCACCGTTAGCACCATTTACAACTTGAGAAAGAGCATTTGATCCAGAAGCACCGCCACCGCCGCCTCCGCCACCGCCTGAAGGTATAAAAGTAACTGTTCCTATACCTTGAAGAGACATTGTAAATAGTGCTGTGCTTGTTGGTGTACCTGCAGCGCCAATGCTATTACTAGTTCCTCCGGCACCACCAAAGCCACCTGTAGAAGTAACAATTTGAGTTGCCCCAGATGCACTTAAACTTCCAACTACAGTTGGAGCAATTCCACCTACACCTGCGCCTCCAGGAGTAACTGTACTTGCAGATCCACCACCGCTGCCAGACAATGCTGATATAGCAGCAACTCCAGATGAATAAGAAGCAAAACTAAAATTAGGAGTAAGTGTTGTTGTTGTGCTGCCGCCAATTGGGGCAGTAAATGTAAAAGTTCCTGTACCATCTGATTTAACTGGTAATTCTGCAAAACACGCTACACCGCCGCTACCGCCACCGCCTCCGCCAGCA
>CAILDT010000713.1 GCA_903833025.1 uncultured Bacteroidota bacterium
TATATTAGCGCTTGTAAATTTCTAACAAAGGATAAAAAGGATAAGAAAGATAAAAAGGATAAAAAGGATAAAAAGAGAGATAATAAATTAGCGACAAAATTTGTGAACGCTTATTTCCCGACATTAGTCCATAATAAACCGGTGAAAAATAGTTATACATTAGATAAACATTTATTGATCACGGGGCCGAATGCAGCGGGAAAAACCACTCTATTAAAAACCACTATTTTCAATATCATTCTCTCGCAACAATTAGGCTATGGCTTTTATAAGAAAGCATCGCTCTTGCCATATGATATGATTCATTGTTATATTAATATTCCGGATACATCAGCGCGCGATAGTTTATTTCAGGCGGAGGCGAAGAGGTGTAAGGATATATTGAATAAGATTTCTGCAAGCGCAAGCGCAGCGGGTTCAAATACAAGCGCAGCGGGTTCAGCAAGCGCAGCGGGTTCAGCAAGCGCAGCGGGTTCAAATACAAGCGCAGCGGGTGCGGGTTCAAATGAAAAAAACATAAGACATTTTTGCGTCTTTGACGAATTATATTCTGGTACAAATCCTTATGAAGCAATTAGCAGTGCTTACGCGTTCTTAAAATATTTACACAAATATGATAATGTTAATTTTGTTCTTACGACGCATTTCTTGGATCTCTGTAAACGCCTTGAAAAAGAAAAGCAGATGCATAATTACCATATGAAAATTGAAGTAGTAAATGATGATTTTAAATATACTTATAAAATGGAAAAAGGCATTTCGGAAATTAAAGGTGGTATTAAAGTTTTAAAGGATTTAGACTACCCTGCTGAAATTATTAATACAACGAGTAATACTTTGAAAGAGTTGATTATTTAACAATAATACGTTCAATAACAATTTAAAAAATATCCACCATATTCAATAATGAAGATTTGCGGAACGAATTTAGTACCTATTTTTGTTACGATTGTCCTTTCTGGTATTATTTTTGTCTATTTCAATATGCGTTTAGCCGAAGTAAAAACCGCTGTAGAAAAACAGAACCGAGTATTGACAGCCTTTATTACGAATGTGCAGAATGATATTCGAGGTGGTGGAATGATGTTTGGTGGAGCGTGTGCAATGGGTTCAAGTGCAACGAGCCAAAATGCAACGGGTTCATGTGCAACGGGTCCAAGTGCAGTTCATGAAGTAGGCGCAGGCGCAAATCATCTTGCATCCGAGGAAGCCCTTCAAGCGGTTAAACGTAACGAAAAAATTGTTGTCTCAGATAACGAAGATGATGATGATGATTCGGAAGAAGAAGATGATTCGGAAGAAGAGGATGAGTCGGAAGAAGATGATGATTCCGGCGACGATGAAACGATAGAAGTGATAGATTTACATGTACAATCGTCCGTTGTCAGTGTTGAATTAATTCCTGATAATTTGACTTTAGACTTTGAAAGTTTACCCTCGATGTCAGACGATTCTTCTTCAGCCGCATTAAATGATTATTCATTAAAAGTAATTGATTTAGATACAACGTCCGTAGATGTAACGTCGGCAGATATTGATGCAGCAAAAACCGATGTTAGTTATGAATCAATGAAAGTAGATGATTTACGCAAAATTGTCACAGATTTAAATTTAGTCGTGAAAGATGAAGCGAAGAAATTAAAGAAGCCGGAAATTTTGGCTTTATTGAAGACTAAGAGCGCTTAGTAAATACAAATA
>CAILDT010000714.1 GCA_903833025.1 uncultured Bacteroidota bacterium
AAGACATCCGAACACTTGCACACAACATCGGAACATTTTATAAAAACATCGGATGTTATGTACAGAACATCCGATGTTGTAAGAAGAAGGAGCAAAACGTAATAAAATAGGGCAAAAGTGCTGAAAATAAGTAATAGTTTTAACTAAAAACGGACAAAAAATGGCTAATGACCAAACAAAAATCTGCTTACCAAATGGGCAGGAAATAAAAAAAAGAACAAACAATTTGCTTGGTTTTGAGAAATCGGGGGCTTTTTGAGTTCTATTAATTAATGGTTACTTTTACAGAGAATTTAAAAATTATACAGATGAAAAAGATAATTATACTATTGCTGTTTGCGCTGATAAGTAATGCCATACTAGCTCAAATTACTTTTGAAAAAAGTATAAGTTACAAATCTGGGAAACTGAAGGGTTCGCCTGTTTCTTGTGAAGTAACTGATATAAAACAAACAAGCGATAATGGTTACATTATACTTGGTGAAATGACAGATTCGCTCTATACTTTTGCTGATATTTTATTAATTAAGACGGATGTAAATGGTGATACTTTATGGTTAAAAACGTACGGAGGAAATAATTTGGATACCGCACATTCAGTTGAGCAGACTGCTGATGGAGGTTATTTTGTTACTGGTAGCACAAAAAGTTTTGGAGCGGGTAATTACGATGTTTATGTTATAAAAACAGATTCATTAGGTGATGTTATGTGGAGTAAAACTATTGGCGGGATAGCAGACGATATTGGGAATTCGGGCGAACAAACAAACGATGGTGGATATATAGTTACAGGGACCACGAATAGTTTTGGAGCTGGGAGTGGAGACATCTATCTTGTGAAATTAAATACAATTGGAGATACGCTATGGACAAAAACTTATGGAGGTTCGGGAGGAGATGCAGCATATTGTGTTAGGCAAACAAATGACGGAGGGTATATTTTAACAGGTGAAAAAGGGCTTCGCGATTCAAGTTCAATAGAGCATACTGCAATGTATTTGCTAAAAACAAATGGAAGTGGGGATACGCTTTGGTCAAAGGAATATTATTTAGGAAGCGACACAGCAATAACTTGGGGACTGCAAGATACGGTTGGTATAGGGTATTCGGTTCAACTTACTTCTGATGGTGGATATATAATTGCAGGTTATATGGCTGATGATTATAATAATTTTACTGCGGTTTATATTAAAACAAATAATGTTGGAAATGTTTTGTGGGCGAAAAAAGTACAAGAGGATGATTATACTGGAGGCTTTACTGCTCGGCAAACAAGTGATGGAGGTTATATTTTCTTAGGATATAATGCATTTGCACCTAATTTCAATTTAATGATAACAAAAACAGATTCGATGGGTACAGTTATTTGGAATAAATTTCCTTATTACATAAATGTTTACAACCATTATTTGTCACCATATGATATAATTCAAACTAATGATGGTGGTTTTGCATTTGCTTGTCAAATGCTCTATTGGGGAGGGGTAAGAAGTCCTAACTTTTTTAAACTTAATGCTGATTGTAATACAAGTTGTAATTATACTTTTGGAAATTTCAATCCTTATATCTTTTCGACACAACTATTAACAAACAGTTTACCCACACAGGTTTCATTTGGTGGAACTATTACAAACCCAAATACATTTGTGAAAAGACCTGGTGGTTTAGATACGACGTATTGTTTTTCTACAGGAATTTCTGAAATAAAAAATATTGAATCATCCATCACTATCTCCCCAAACCCATTCTCCACCCAAACAACAATTGCTTTTTACTCCGAATCCCGAACAAGCGGAACAGGCAATCACACTATAAAAGTGGTAAATGTTTTAGGAGAAACTATCCAACAACTAACAACCAATAACAAGCAACTAACTTTAGATATGAGCAATGTTGCTAAAGGAGTTTATTTTGTAAGGATAGAAGATGAAAAGAAAAATGTGGTGAATAGGAAGATAGTGGTGCAATAATGCTTTAATATTTAACCATAAAAAAATCCCTGCCTTAATTAAAAGACAGGGATTTTTTATTTAAAACACTTCCTGATTATTTTTTTGCAGGAGTAGCAGTAGTTGTACTTGCTTTTGCATCAGTAGCTTTAGCATCTCCTGCTTTTGCTTCCGATTTGTGGCAACAAGCTTTGTCTCCACCTTTTTTGCAACAAGATTTTTCTTCTTTTTTCTTGTCGTCTGTTTTTTTCTTGTCATCTCCCAAATACACTATAGTACCTTTTTTGATAACTGTAAATGTGTTTGCTGATGCTGCTCCAACAATCCCTGTGAAAGCAAGTAATAAAAATAATTTTTTCATTTGTTAATTTTTTAATTGATTTATAATGATGAATAACGCAACAAATGTACCAAAAATTACTTTACTCAAAAGTAGCAATCACCGTTTCGCCACCTCTCACCTTTTCTTCAAGGTTCACTTTTACTTTTACCGACAGTGGCAACAATAAATCTACTCGCGAACCAAACTTAATAAACCCGAACTCCTCGCCTTGCACGGCATCATTTCCGTTTGATGCATTATTAACAATTCTACGGGCAACGGCACCTGCGATTTGCCTGAACATAATTTCCTGTCCGTTATTATGTTTTACCACAATAGTTGTGCGTTCATTGTCGGTGGATGATTTAGGATGCCACGCAACCAAAAATAATCCAGCGTGATACTTCGAATATTTAATAATCCCAGAAACTGGAAACCGGTTTACGTGTACATTAGTGGGCGACATAAATATGGAAACCTGAACACATTTATGCTTAAAAAATTCGTTTTCCATCACCTGTTCTATCACCACCACTTTGCCATCAGCAGGGGCAATAATATTGTTTTCGTTGATGGTAATGATACGTTTCGGGCTTCTGAAAAATTGAAGAACAGCAACCAACAAAAATGCCGACAGTGCATAACCTAACCAAACTATTATTGGAAACCCTCTGAACAGCCAGTAGGTAAGCGCATTAATTATTGCTACTATTGCTATAGTAATGAGTATGGATACGTAACCTTCTTTATGAATTGT
>CAILDT010000715.1 GCA_903833025.1 uncultured Bacteroidota bacterium
CTCGTATCTACGGACTGTCGAAAGTACAATCAGGAGAGTTGATTGAATTCGCAAGCGGATTGAGAGGTATCGTTTTGAACCTTGAAGAAGATAACGTAGGAGCTGTAACACTTGGTTCTTCTAACGATATTAAAGAAGGAGACGTTGTAAAGCGTACTGGAAAAATTGCTTCCTTAATGGTAGGCGAAGGTATGTTAGGTCGTGTGGTGGATACCATGGGCTTGCCTATTGATGGTAAAGGACCAATTACTGGTAAGTTATACGAGATGCCATTGGAGCGTAAAGCACCCGGTGTTATTTATCGTCAGCCGGTGAATGAGCCATTGCAAACAGGTTTGAAAGCTGTGGATGCGATGATTCCTATTGGACGTGGACAACGTGAGTTAATCATTGGAGATAGACAAACTGGTAAAACAGCGGTTGCTATTGATACTATAATTAATCAAAAAGAATTTTATGAAGCCGGTCAGCCAGTGTTTTGTATCTATGTAGCTATCGGACAAAAAGGTAGTACAGTTGCAAATATTCAACGTGTGTTGGAAGAAAACGGTGCAATGCCTTATTCGGTAATTGTATCTGCAACAGCTTCTGACCCAGCCCCAATGCAGTTTTATGCTCCTTTCGCAGGTGCTGCTATTGGTGAATTTTTTCGCGATAGCGGAAGACCAGCATTAATTGTTTATGATGATTTATCGAAACAAGCAGTTGCTTATCGTGAGGTTTCGTTATTGTTAAGAAGACCTCCAGGACGTGAGGCATATCCTGGTGATGTGTTTTACTTGCATAGCAGATTATTGGAGCGTGCCGCGAAGATTAACTCAAACGACGACATTGCTAAAAACATGAACGACTTGCCTGATTCTATCAAAGGAATTGTAAAAGGTGGTGGTTCGCTTACGGCGTTGCCTATTATTGAAACGCAAGCGGGCGATGTTTCTGCATATATCCCAACTAACGTAATTTCTATTACTGATGGGCAGATATTTTTGGAAAGTAATTTATTTAATGCCGGTGTTCGTCCGGCAATTAACGTGGGTATTTCGGTATCTCGTGTTGGTGGTAATGCTCAGATTAAATCAATGAAAAAAGTGGCTGGTACGCTTAAACTTGACCAAGCTCAATACCGTGAATTAGAGGCATTCTCTAAATTTGGTTCCGACTTAGATGCTGCTACTAAAGCAGTACTTGATAAAGGTGCACGTAACGTGGAAATCCTTAAACAAGGACAGTTTTCGCCATTGAGAGTAGAGCAACAAACAGCAATTCTTTATTGCGGTACTAAAGGTTTATTAAAAGATGTGCCGGTAAATAAAGTAAGAGAGTTTGAAGCAGAATACATTGCTTTTTTAGAAGCAAAACATAAAAACGTTTTGAACGATTTAAAAGCAGGTAAATTGACTGATGAAATAACAGAAGTTTTAGAAAGCGTAGCTAAAGACTTATCGAAAGGATATAAAAATTAATAATAGCGAATAGTTAACAGGTGGGACGCTATTAACTATTAACTAATCGCTGAAAAGAAAATGGCAAATTTAAAAGAGGTTCGTAATCGTATATCATCTGTAAGTAGTACACA
>CAILDT010000716.1 GCA_903833025.1 uncultured Bacteroidota bacterium
AATACCTATTGTGAAATTAAAAAACCCAAAATAAAGTAAAACATAATGAGAGAAAGGAAAGAAAGCATAAGCAAGAATAATATTATCAGGTGCTATTAACGTTATAATTTTTCGGAAACAAAAAGGGATAAAAATTAATAACAAAGCAACTAAAAGTTTTTCGGCAATGGAAGATTTGAAAAACAAGAGTAAAAACGCAAGAATAAAATGCCCTGACCAGTTAGGCACCGCTTCTGAATTTATGCTGAATACATCCGTATAAATACTTTGAGAAGAAGTAAATAATGTTTTTAAAATATGCGCATTGTTTAAATGCGAACCACCATCCATTGTTGTGAAATAGTGAGAAACAAATAACGATGAAAGATTAAACAGCAGAAATGCTGCAAAAATAGAGGGTTCAATTTTTTTTAGTTTTTCAAACATTCGTATCCTTATTATTTATATGCAAGTTTAAAAAAGAATTCTGGTCCAGATAAACATTCAGAATTTGCATAAAGCTTATCCCCATTTAAAGAAACAAATTTATTATTATACGCTTTAAGTGCTATTTTATCACCGAAATTAATCATTTCGAAAGTTTCCCATTGTTTTAATTCGTTAGGCGAATATTTAATAATATTCCCTTCGTCAAGCCTTGCTGAAAAATAATTGCCATTGTCCGCTTTCAAGGCAATTTTATTACCTTTTAAATTTATAAGATTAAATGTTTCCCACCCTCTGCTTATGTTTCTGTTTGCTAAAATCATTTTCGCATCACCATATTCTGCACTTAAAAACTGATTGTTAGACGCCTTAAGGGAAACTGGTTGATATGGCTCGGTTCCTGAAAACAATCCTTTTGAGGATGTTAACCCTTCATATTCTGGATCAGTTTTCATAAAAACAGCCCAGTATTTTTTTTGGTTCATTTCATCCCAACTAACAATCCAATGTTGGAATTGGTATGAAAGAACCATTGAATAAATAATAAAAAACGGTGCTATAGAAAAAAATAGAACCTTCAAATAATTCTTTTTAATACTTAAAAACAAAAAAGTAATTAGCAATACGAAAATTGAAGAATAATCAACAAAAGATCGCTGCCCTAAACATCCTCCGTAAGACCAACACCACCAACTAGAAATTATGTAGGTGGAGATTGAAAGAAAGAGAAGCATTACGCAAAATTGAAATTTGTTTTTTTTAAACAAATAATAAAATCCTAACAATGATAATAAAATTAAAGGAGCATAGATAAATAGTCCCTTCCGATAGCTAAAAAGAACATTCATAAATTGAGGGTCGTTGAAATTAAATGTTTCATTTCCATAAGACCAAATAAAAAAATGACCTGTTTGTAAATAATAAAAGATAAATTGAGGGGAGATGGTAATAAGAAACAAAATACCACACATAAAAATTTCTTTTTTAAACTGTTTAAAAGTTAGCAAAAAATGAGAGAAACTTTCTGCAAAAAAAAGAAAAAATACTCCTATTAAAATATTCGGAGGTCGCAAAAGAAAAATAATTGCTAGCAAAATAGCAGACCAATAAAGATATTTTTTCCTTTTCTTTTTAAAG
>CAILDT010000717.1 GCA_903833025.1 uncultured Bacteroidota bacterium
GAAGAAGGAAAAGAGGAAGAAGATTATGTGCAGATAATAGATTTCAGTGCGGAGAATAAGAATGAGTTTTTATTGGTATCGCAATTAAGTATAGAATATCAGCAAACACAAAACATTACCCGGAGACCTGACTTATTGCTGTATGTAAACGGTTTGCCGCTGGTGATGATAGAACTGAAAAATGCAACAGAAAAAGTAAAAGTAGGGTATGATAAAAACCTGAAAGATTATCAACGGGATATTCCGCAATTGTTCTGGTACAATTTATTTGTTTGTATTTCCAATTGTATTCAAACAAGAGTAGGAAGTTTTAATGCACCCTGGGACCATTTTTTTAACTGGCTTAAATTAACAGATACAGCGATTACCCATAACCAACCTACCAAGGACGAGATAGAAAAAGAAAGCGAGCGCACAGGCGAACATTTGAGTTTGAAAATAGCCGGAGAAGGGTTGATGCATAAAAATACGCTGATTGATTATTTTGAAAACTTTGTATTGTATCACAAAAACAAAATAAAAATCATTGCTAAAAATCACCAGTATTTGGGAGTAAACAATGCAATCCTTGCCTTGCAAAACAAAGACAGCAACAAAGGTAGGTTGGGTGTGTTCTGGCATACACAAGGTTCAGGAAAATCGTATTCAATGATTTTCTTTTCTAAAAAGATTCATAGGAAAGTAACAGGAAACTGGTCGTTCCTGATAGTTACCGACCGTAAAGATTTGGACAGCCAGATATACCGAAACTTCCTGGAAACCGCAACGATAGTAGAAACCAAAGACCAGAAAGAAAATTATTTTCGTCCTGCGGATAAAGAGATGTTGAGAGACTACTTGCAATCGAACAGGTCATTTGTATTCAGTATGATTTATAAGTTCGGAATAGAAAGCGGAAAAACATTTAAACAACTTACCGATAGAAACGATTGGGTGGTAATAGTGGATGAAGCGCATAGAACACAATACAAAGGTTTAGCAGAAAATATGCGCATAGGTTTACCAAATGCACAGTACATAGCATTTACCGGCACACCATTATTGAGAAGCGAACTTACCAAGGATTGGTTTGGTCCTTATGTATCGGAATACAACTTTGCACAAAGTATTGAAGATGGGGCAACTGTTCCGTTGTATTATAAAAAAAGTGTGCCGAGAGTGGAACAGGCAAACCCTGAACTGGTGGGAGATGCAGCAGCTATACTGGAAGAAGAAGACCTGACAGAAGAGCAAAAGAAAAAACTGGATAAGGAATATTCCACCTTACTGAATGTGGTAAGAAGAGATGATAGGTTGGAAGAAATTGCAAAACACATTGTTCAGCATTTTCCTTACCGATTGGATGTGAGAGATGACGAAGGCAACAGAAGACCTATGAAGGCAATGGTTATTAGCATTGATAAATTCACGGCTGTGAAGATGTATGATAAAGTGCAATACCACCTGAAAGAAGAAATAAAAGAACTGCGAAAAAAAATAGCCATAGAAAAAGATGCAGAGATAAAAGCAAGATATGAAAGAGCCATCGTTTTTATGAACGAAACAAAAATGGCGGTCGTAATAAGTCAGGAAGGTGGAGATAAAGAAGAAGAAAAAACATTTGAAGAGGCAGGTTTGAAAATTAAACAACACAGGGATTTGATGGAAAGACCTGATGAGGATGGGCGCAATATTGAAGATTTTTTCAAAGACCCCAACAATACGTACCGTATTGTTTTTGTTACAGCAATGTGGATGACAGGATTTGATGCGCCTTCAGTATCTACTTTGTATTTAGATAAGCCTTTGCAAAATCATACCTTAATGCAAACCATTGCAAGAGCCAATCGTGTGATTGAAGGTAAAAAAAATGGTTTAGTAATAGATTATTTCGGTGTGTTCCGAAACCTTAAAATTGCATTGGCAGATTATGCAGAAGGAACAAAAGGAAAAGGATTAAAAACAGATGATGATGCAGATGAATATCCTGCAAAGGAGTTTGAAGAGTTGTTGGAATTGCTGGAACAATCCATTGCAGAAGCGAAAGTATATTGTAAAGAGTTGGGAGCAGATGTTGAACTGATTTTAAAAATGGGAGACAAAGGTTTTAAAGATGTGGAACTGTTCCAGGAGTTCGCAAACCTGATACTTTCAAAAGATGAACATAAAAAACAGTTAGGTTTGTATGTGAATACAATAGTATCATTATACGATTCTGCAAAGCCTGAAGTCTATGATTTTCCTGAAATAAAAAAGAACAGGGACTTGTTTCAGTATCTGAAAGATGTGGTGGATAGAAACGTTGATAAAGATGAAGCGATTGAAAGAGCAAAAAAGAAAATTGATGGGCTATTAGATTCTAGTGTATTGAGCAAAGGTGATTTGGCAAACGACCCCAAAGTGGAATATGTTTTTGATGAATCGAAACAAATTGATTTAAGCAAATTGAATTTCGAACTCCTGCGTAAACAGTTCCCTGAAAAGAAACATAAAAACATCCAGTTTGCCGACCTTCGTGAACTGATGGAAATAAAACTAAAACAGATGATGGCTCAAAATAAATCACGAGGTTCATTCTTAGCTAACTTTCAAAAAGTAATTGACGATTACAATTCAGGAAGCCTATCCATTGAACAGGCATACGAAGAATTAATGGTACAAGCCGAAGCATTGACAGAAGAACAGCAACGGGCGGCAAAAAATGAGATGACAGAAACCGAGTTAGAATTATTTGATTTGTTGAAAAAGGAGAAACTAACCAAAGAGGAAGAGAAAAGTGTAAAGCTTGCTGCAAAAACATTATTGCAAAAATTATTTGATGCTAAAAATAAAATATTAATCCAAGAATGGCATAAAGAAAAAGCAACCCAGGAAAAAGTAAGAAGAGAAATACAAAAAGTTCTTGGAGAATATTTGCCTGAACCAACTTATGATAGGGTATTGTTTTCTCAAAAAGTAAATGTTGCTTTTCAACATTTTTATGAGTTAGCACAAATGGGAGGAGGAGTAGCGATTTAATGAAATGGCAAGTAAGCTGCCGGAAAGGAGAAAAAAGGGAAGAAAAGAAAATAAAATATGGAACCTAAATTCCATTCCTAATTAAAAACAATGGCAAAAAAACAAACACCATCAAAAGAAGGGTTAAACGAAATTTTAATTTCGATTGAAACCACGCAGTCGCGAGTGTCCCTTTCGCTCGTGACGATTATTAAGTGGCGTTCCGCCGCACCAAAACACTCTAATAATCCTTTTATCAAAAGTTCTTGTTATTTAAAGGTACTTTGTAAAAAATAAGAGATACGGGTTTAGTACTTTCATTGGAAATTGATTTCGTCCCGAATTTTTACATACTTTTACACTACAAATATTAATTATTAACCCCAAACTAAAAACAAAAACACTATGATTATTTTCAGATTATTATCAGTTGAACTATTAGTACTGATAGCAGCAATTTTTTTATTGGTTTATATAACCAAATCACAAGTAAGCAAATGGTTTACTTACAGCACCGCACTTATTATTGTGGTAGTTATTTTAATGATGGTATGCACAGTATGTTGTACTATGTGTATGCGCCATTGCGGTATGGAAGGCGGTATGCGTAAGGAATGTAGAATGGAAATGCAAATGGGCGGACCAGAAGGTATGATGATGGAACACAGGATGCACGGCGGTTGCAAGCACGAAGGTATGGGCGAAGGAGAATGTGAAAACGAAATGAAAGAGTGCGAAATGCACGAAGGTGGCGAAGGAAAACAATGCTGCAAAAAAGGAATGCACGAAGAAAAGTGTATGGAAAAAGAAATGAACGAGGGAAAAGATTCCGTAAAAAAAGTAGTTATTATTAAGAAGAAGTAAAGCTTCGGATTAACAAGTAAAGAAAAGTATCTTTGTGAAATGATTAGCACCGAAGAAATAATAAAAACCTTACAAGCCAAACGAATTGACTTAGTAAATAATTATAATATAACTAAGTTAGGATTGTTTGGTTCTTATGCCCGCGGCGAGCAAACCAACGATAGCGATGTGGATATATTGGTAGAATTTGGGAAACCAATTGGTATGGCTTTTATTGACCTCGCAGATGAATTGGAAAAAGATTTAAAACTAAAAGTAGATTTGGTTTCACGCAAATCAATTCGTCAAAAAATTTGGGGCTTTATTGAACAGGAAGTTATCTATGTCTAAAAGAGATAACACCATTTTGTTAGAGGATATTTTTGAAGCTTTAGAAAGTATTTTTGAATATACCGCAGAAAAAGAGTTTGAAGAATTTAGAAACACGAAAATGATGCGTGATGCCGTTTATCGTAATTTTGAAATTATTGGCGAAGCGGCAAACAGATTAACAAATGATTTTGTAGAAAATCATTCTAATGTAAATTGGCACAAAGTAATAGGTTTGCGCAATCGTATTATTCACGCTTATTTTGATATAGATGATGATATAATATGGACCATTATTAAAAACGATTTACCCGCATTAAAAACACAGGTGGAGAAAATATTAATGAACTAATTAAATATGCAATCAAAATCAAAGTATTTCCTTATAGCATTTCTTGTTATTTTGATTGCATTGATTGCTTGGTTTCTTAAAACCATAGTGTTTTATGTTATTGTTTCTATTATCCTTTCGTTAGTTGGGCGCCCGTTTGTAAATCTGTTTTCTAAAATAAAGATTGGGAAAAAACAATTGTCGAACACCCTTGCTGCCCTATTTGCATTGCTTACATTGCTTATAATAGTAATAGGATTATTTTCATTATTTATTC
>CAILDT010000718.1 GCA_903833025.1 uncultured Bacteroidota bacterium
ATTGTTTTTTTAACCACGAAGCTTCTTGTTTTTCCAGATTTGCCATTCAATATGAGTAAATTCTTTTTCTGGGTTATTATTTATTCACTTTTATTTGTTTCCATGTTATATTTATATTTGCCGGAGGGATTTCTAATTGCTTGCAGTATAGGGGCATATATTGCTTTAACTTTAATCGGGATTTTACCGTCACCTTGAAAATTGTAATTTATAATGCTTGTAGATTTTGATGATTTTTTTGTCTTTACATAGTGTAATGACTAACGAATCATCAAATACCCTTATTTCAACAACATTAAAACAGGGAAAAATTTATCAAGATTTGCAGAAAAAAATACTTGATGGAAGTTTAGAAAAAAATGTCAATAAAAAATGGAAAGGTAAAGAAAAAGGGAAAGAGAAATGGAAAGGGCTTAGACTAGAAAGAGAAAGACCGCAAATAAAAGAAGAATTCACCGGATATGATAATATATTTCAATCATCTGAAAAAAATATGCCGGTAGCAATGCAATCATTTCACACCGTTTTAGAAACCTCCTCTGGGCCCGACCAAATACAAGAATTAGATAGATTACAAAAAGAATTTGATGATTTACTAAAAAAATATCAGGACGGACACACCTTAATAATGAAAGATACGAATACCTATGTATCCGAGTTTAATAACACAAAACAAGGAAAAAATGTATATGTCAATTCAATTATTGATGGTGCAAGTGCCAACTACCTAGGAGTATATAAAGATTCGGGATATTCTATGACACGATTAAGTAATGGCGCACAAAATTATGATTTTAATAGCTGTATGCAATCCGCTATAAGCGCCGGAAATGCTTATTTTGGTTTAGAAAATGTAGATATAACAACAAATAAGGCTCAATGCAATATAGGAAATGATTTGGATGCTGCGAGACAATTTGGTGCCGCAACGAGCGGTTGTCAAATCGGCTCAGATGGTCTAAATTATGGCGCATTTAATTCAAATAAAACGGCTATCTATACCACGGAAGGGTCTTCTTTTAATGGTTGTTATAATAATTCGCCTAATACAGAACCTATTATGGCTTCTTCTGGACCAAACATGAATAGTTATTCAAATGTATATGTGTTGGGTTCCTTTGGAATGGGTCCGTGGGGTATGAACAGCAAGGCGGCTGCTTTGTATCCCAACGCAAAATGGATATGGTACACTCCAAATGCGCAACAAGATGCTCCAGACGATATGGGGAGCCCGGTTACATTTATTTATGCCTATAATAATACGAATACAACTTACACCAGAGCGTGGCTTTTGGCGATGAATGATAATCGCGGAATATGGTATTTGAATTCAAAACAAATTGGTATATCTGAAGGTGGGTGGGATGGTATAGGAAATTCATTTGAAATTACTTTGTCCCCTGGTATAAATTATCTTCAATGCAGTGCTTCCAACGCGGGTGGGCCGGCCGGGTTAATTGCATACGTTATAGATATGGACCGCGGAATTGTTGCAATTACTACGAATGCAGACTGGAAATTTACAAATATCCCTGTTTCACAAATGATAATCAATGGTTCTAATTTTACGGTGCCGACATGTCAAAAATATGCGGCTGATAACGGATACCAATATTTTGGGTTATTGAATGGCACCAAAGGCACCTCACAGTGCGCGGTAAGTAATTCTTTGCAAAATGCTACAAAATACGGTTCTTCCATTCCGATTAAAACAATAAATTCTAAAAATTATGGTATTTCTGGGGCGAACGCGATTTATGAATTGAACCAAAAGAATTCTAATCCGGCGTTTGTGGGAAAAATGGGCTACGTCAATCAAAACTCGGAATTATCGGAATATCCCTCTTCTATGATTCAGCCAGCAACTACGACAGGTGGTATTCCAACTATTATAAATGCGGATGCGTCATGTGTTCAAAATGCGATACCTATTGATAGTATTATGTGGGGCCAACTGAAAAAAAGTGGGCAATCAATGACCTCTGAAACAAAATGTGGGTTGTCTGCCGCCATTGACGCTTCACAATCAGCAGAAAATCTAGTGAAGGGTCAATTAGCAGCGCTTGCCGATAGAATGATCATTATTATTAACCAAATGGAAAATCAAAATCAACAGATGGATACTCAAATGAATACAAATGCGAAAACGATGCGAAAAAATGTAAAACTATATACTACTATTAGCCAACAATTTGGAGAATATAAGAGCCTAATAAATAATAATGCAGATTCTATGATAAGC
>CAILDT010000719.1 GCA_903833025.1 uncultured Bacteroidota bacterium
TGCATTTCGAAAACTCTTTGTCTATTATTTATGCTATAAATAAAGGGGGAAATGGTGCAACGATAAACGACAGCACTAAGTATTTGCCTTTTATTCCACCGTTTCATACCAATTCTGAGTTAAGAGCGAACATAAAAAAGAAAGCTGCCTGCTTTGCAAATATATATGTGAAAGCAGGTGTACAGTATTTTGCTGCGCAGAACCAGGCTTATTTGGCATACGGTACTGAAACTAAAACGCCGGGTTATATATTAACAGATGCCGGAGCGGGAACGGATGTTGTAAATAAAAAAGGAAATACGCTTTTTACATTTAGTATTCTGGCAACCAATATTGGGGATGTTGCTTATCAATCGAATATGAGCAGGTTGAAGTATTTTGATAATTATCCTGTCAATGGAACGGGGAGAAGTGGGATTTATAATATGGGGAGAAATGTTAGTTTTAAGTTGGTGATTCCTCTTTATATAAAGAAGGCAGTTTGAAGTGTTGTTGGTGAAAACACCAACAACGGCTTTAACACCAACAATGGCTTTAACGTTGTTTTGAGCTGCGTTTAGGAGGCAAATTTGCATCTGACGGAGATAATTTCCGACTTGACGGAACAAGTTTCCGACCTGACGGAGGTAATTTCCGACTTGACGGAACAAGTTTCCGACTTGACGGAGGTAATTTCCGACTTGACGGAACAAGTTTCCGACTTGACGGAGGTAATTTCCAACTTGACGGAACAAGTTTCCGACCTGACGGAGCTAATTTCCGACTTGACGGAGTAAGTTTTAGATGGTAAGGACGTAACTATTAGAGGAGTGATTGTTATTTTGGGGGAATTTGTTTGAAAGGTTATTAAAGGTGATGAACTTGCAATTTGCGCCCGACCCGCGCGAAGTATCCTTTTTTTGCCTTTGCGCCGCAGGCAATTAATAAAAGAGAAAAAAGATACCGCGTGTGGGCGGGAGGAATGTTGCGATGAAGAGGGAATGTTGCCGCCCTTATTTTAATTATGAGTTATGAGTTATGAGTGGGGATGTATAATAAAAAAGATGGTGAGGAAAAACAGGGATGACGTATCTTAATTATGAGTTATGAATTGGGTATATATCTATTAAAAAATATGATTTATCTAATTTAATATTTTGGTAATATAATAATACATAGTTTCGGTTCATTAAACAAAAAAAACTCTACAAAATGTTAAACTTCAAAGTAAATTTTTCTATTCTTCTGATATCATCTGTGTTTTGCAGTGGCGTTACTTATTTGGTAACCAAAAGCGGCATTAAACACGTAAATAATAATTTGACGGCAGCAACCGAAGTTTCTCCCAAGGTAGCAAAAGCTACTACTGTTTCTTGCGGTTCTGTTTCGCACCGTTTGGAAGGGTATAAATATATAAAACCGCTTTTATGGGGTGATAAAACTTGCGAATCGGGCAATTATTCAAATTTAAAAGCCGACTTGGTTAGCGCAATTGATAAATATAAACAACAAGGTGTGATTGATAATTGTTCGGTTTATATGAAAGTATTCAACAAAGGTGAATTTGTAAGCATTAATGAAAACGAAACCTATCATCCTGGTTCATTAATAAAATTGCCTATACTTATTACGTATTTAACAATGGAAGAAAAAAATGCGGGGGTGCTTAACCGGAAATTAACGTTTAACCTGCCTCCAGGTGGCTTACCACGACAAACTTATAATTCAAATCAAATTCAACCAGGCAAAAGCTATACTATTAAAGAATTGTTGAGATATATGATTGCGTTTTCGGATAATAACGCAACTTATTTATTAAACGAAAATGTAGATATTGATGCTTTTAAAAAGATGTATGCTGATTTTGGTTTGCCAGTGCCTGATGTGCGCGACAGAAACTATCAAATAACAGCAAAAGATTATTCGGCATTTTTAAACGCGGGTTACCTTACGATAAATAATTCGGAGTATGTAGCCGAACTATTGCACCAATGCGATTTTAATGATGGCATAGCAAGTGGTTTGCCGCAGAATGTGGAGGTTGCACATAAATTTGGCGAATGGGGTGATGTTAAAACTCAAAAGCACCAACTTTCGGAATCGGCAATTGTGTATTTGAATAATTCGCCTTACTTAATTACGGTGATGACTTCGGGCGCAGATGTAAAAAAACTACCTGCGGTAATAAGCGATATTTCTAAATTGGCTTATAATGGTATAAGAGAACGAGAAGTGACGTTTTAAAAAATTGATGGTACATATTGGGTGTTAGAAAACATCCAATATGTACCATCTTTGTGACCTCGAGAGGATTCGAACCTCCAACCTGCAGAACCGGAATCTGCCATTCTATCCAGTTGAACTACGAAGCCATTTATTGTTGGCAAAGATATGTAAATTAAAAATATTTCCATACTTAACAATAAAACATCTACTTTTACGTTTGTTATTAGAATTTGTATCCAATTTAATTATGAAAAAATATATATTAGTAGTACTCACGCTTTTTGTTTCTGAAATACAATTTGCACAAACAGTTCCTATATTTCAATGGGCGGACCACTTATCCTATAAAAATGGGATATCAGTTGCGGAAGGTAACGGCAAAGTTTATTGTGCCACCAAAAGTGGATTTTTTACATTTAATAAGAATGATAATTCGGTAGAAAGGTTATCCAAAATAAATGGCTTATCGGATGTTAATGCTACTGTGGTAGATTTTAATCACTTTAATAATAAGGCAATAATAGCGTACTCCAATTCTAATGTGGATATATTGGATGGCTCCACTATTATTAATATTTCGGATATAAAACGGAAAAATATCTTGGGAGATAAAAGCATCTACGGTATATACTGTCTAAATCAATTTGCATATTTGGCGTGTGGTTTTGGTATTGTGGTTATAGATATGAATAGATTGGAAGTAGCCGACACCTATTATATAGGACCAATGGGAAATGCAATAAGAGTTTATGATATTACTACAGATAATACTACCATTTATGCAGCAACAGAAACAGGAGTTTATAAAGCACTGTTAAACACAGCCAACTTAGCCGACTTTACTTCGTGGCATAAAATAGCACATTTGCCAACTGGAAAGTATAACAAGATAACTGGTTTAGGAGGAAAAATATATGTAAATCGCTCCAAACTTTTGGAAAGTAATATTATCTATGCTGATTCGATAAAAGTTTACAACCCAATAGACTCTAGCTGGAGTAATTTTTTATATGTATCAGGATATACGACCAAAACATTAAGAAATATGAATAATAAAGTAGTTTGGGCTACATTAGACAACATTCAACTTTTTGATTCTATTTATCCAACTTCTGCTCACGGCACGTTTTATATTGATCACATATATAACAACGGGGATTTAACTACGGAATGCGCTGTTACTGATGTTGATGGAAATGTGTGGATTGCAGCCGATAATTTGGGGCTTGCCTATTGGGCACATACGTTAGGTGCAGGTAATCATTACCCCAACGGACCTGCAAGTGATAAAAATTTCGCAATGAGTATGGCAGGAGATAATTTAATGGTGGTGCCGGGTGGTATTAATTTTTCTTGTCACGGTGTAGATGTTTATGATGGAATTTATAACTATACTGGTAAATCCTGGAGTAATATAAAAGCCAACTATTCTCCAATAGTAGATTTGGATACCATACGCAATAATGTAAGTGTGCTTGTTGATACTATTGATTCGAAACACGCTTATGTGGCAACTTGGGGGCAAGGAGTTATTGAATTGTATGATGGAGTGCCTACAAATTATTATAGAAGTTCGAACACTGGCGGGCAATTACAGGCAACTGGCGGAGGGGCAGTAAATGCAAGTAGTTTAGCACTTGATGGTGCAGGTAATTTATGGGTCGCTAATTCAAGCGTTAGAAATTGTCTTGCAAAGAAAACACCTTCTGGCAGTTGGTCGAGTATTGATTTCTTTAATATTTTTCAAAGCGGTGGTTCGTGTCTTGGGCAAATGATTGTTGACAGAAACGACCAAAAGTGGATTGTGAATGCACACGGTGGTGGGTTGATTGCTTGTGCTGCAGGTAACTACACAGTAGCAAATTCAGCCAATACCAAATTACTAAATACAGCAGTTGGCAACGGCGCATTGCCAAGCACTAATGTGTTTTGTGTTGCAGAAGATAAGAGTGGAGAAATATGGGTGGGCACTGATAAAGGAATCACGGTATTTTATTCGCCTGAAAATGTTTTTGTAACTGGTCAAACGTTTGATTCGCAACAAATATTATTGGAACAAGATGGACACGTTCAAATATTATTATTAACTGAAATTGTGCAAGCCATAGCTGTTGATGACGCTAATCGTAAATGGATTGGAACTGCTAATTCGGGAGTGTTTCTTATGTCTGCCGATGGGACACAACAAATTTATCATTTTGATGCTACTACCAGTCCGCTATTTAGTAATAACGTACAAAACATTTCAATTAACCATAAAACAGGAGAAGTTTATTTTGGTACAGATAAAGGAATTATTGAATTTAGAGGTTCGTCTACTGCAGGAGCTGAAGATTGTTCGGGTATGTATGCTTTCCCAAATCCGGTAAAACCCAATTATGATGGACCGATAGCAATAAAAGGGTTAGTAAATAATTCTACCATAAAAATTACTGATGTTAGTGGAACTCTTGTATATCAAATGGTTTCGGAAGGAGGGCAAGCATTGTGGTACGGCAAAAATTTTAAAGGAGAAAAAGTGAGTACTGGAATTTATATGGTATTCTGCACCAATGCAGATGGAACAAATAATTGCGTTTCAAAAATTCTGTTTGTAAATTAAATAATGCTTCACAAAACAAGCGGAATAGTATTTCATACCACTAAATATTCCGACACTAGTTTAATAGTAAAAATATTTACTAAACAATTTGGTTTGCAAACTTACATCATAAGTGGTGCACGAAGTAAAAAATCTAAAACACGCGCTACTCTTTTTCAACCTTTAGCTTTAATGGATTTGGTAGTTTCTCATTCCGAAAAGGGTGGACTTCAGCGAATATCAGAAATAAATAGTCAACATCCTTTCATAAGTATTCTTAACAACATTACTAAAAGTTCAATTGTTTTATTTTTAAATGAAGTACTTTATAAGGCAGTAAAAGAAGCGCATAATGATGACGATTTGTTTGAGTTTATAAAAAATTCATTATTGCTTTTGGATTTGAAGACGGATAGCTGTGCCAATTTCCATATCCATTTTATTCTACAACTTACAAAATATCTTGGGTTTTTTCCACAGGGTAAATATTCTAAAGAAACTTCGATATTTGATTTACAGGAAGGAAACTTTATTAATACCATTCCGAAACACCAACATTGTTTGAACAAAGAGCAAAGTGAATTGCTGAACACTTTTATTACCAGCAATTACGAAACTATAAACGAGGTAAAAATTGATAAATACAAACGAAAACAGCTATTACAATCCCTTACCCTATTTTATCAATTACATATTGCTTCTTTTGGAGAAATAAAATCTTTGGGGGTTTTAGAGCAAGTAATTGCCTAAATTTTGATATTGGCTAAAAAAGTTCTACTTTTGACGCATATAAATCTTTAAAACCATTAAAAATATGAAAAAACTTTACACTATTATTTGTGCTTCGGCACTAACTTTATTCAGTATTAATGCAAACGCGACCATCCATAATGTTAGCGTTGGTATTGATAGTTTGGGCGCACAAGGAGACCATTTCGTTCCTTATGTTGTAACTAATGTTCACGTTGGTGACACTGTTAAATTTATTGACTTGTCAACTTCAATGCAACACAATGTTACTGGGATTAGCCTACCAGCAGGGGCAGCAACAATGAGTTCAGGGACTTTAACCGCTACTTTCCAGACTTATAGTTATCACGTAACTGTTGCAGGATCGTACACTTATCATTGTTCTTTTCACGCAGGAATGAATGGTTCATTTAATGCAATTGGTTCTGGTGCAGGTATCACTGACCCAACACAAAACTTAGTAACCTCGGCTTATCCTAATCCTTTTACAAGCAGTCTTGCTTTTAAATACAACGGTGTTGATAAAATATCTGTATTTAATGTGCTTGGAGATGTTGTAAAATCAGTGGAAACAGGTGGTAACTTTGGAACAGTTGAAATGAATTTTGAAGGTATGGCTTCAGGTATTTATTTCTATCGTACTTACAAAGACGGTCTTGTTTTTGAAACAAGAAAAATTGTAAAGAAGTAATTAATTAATTATTTGCTTTAATAAAACGCCTTCCGATACATCGGGGGGCGTTTTTGTTTTATACTTTTGCAGATAATTACTGCTGTTATTATTCTTATTATTTATGAAAAAAAAATTCTCCTTATTTATTTTTATCATCCTTGCAACTATTTCTTTTGCGCAACCAAACATTGATGCAATGTTAAAAGAGGGAAATAGTTTACTCGGACAAAAAAAATATAATGATGCGCTAGCTATTTTCACTAAAGTAATAAAAGAATCTCCGAAGAATGCTGATGCTTTTTATGGGCGAGGTGTTACCTATTCAAGTATCGGAAATACAATTGAAGCAATATCCGATTATACCAGAGCTTTATATTTTAATACCAAAAATGTGGAA